>CAVGLF010000058.1:0-2724 GCA_963630045.1 Butyricicoccaceae bacterium
GGACGGCTCCTGCCCGATTGCGCGCTTTGCGGATGCCGATCCGCATGCGTGGTACCACGACGGCGTGCACTTCTGCCTGGAGCATGAACTCATGAAGGGCACGTCCGGCACGCGCTTTGAGCCGTCCGGGACGCTTACGCGGGCGCAGCTTGTGACCATTCTCTGGCGCATGGACGGCGGGAGCGCATCGGAGCAGCCGTCGGAGTTTTCGGACGTACTGCCCGGCTGCTGGTACACGCAGGCCGTGTGCTGGGCCGGGGCGCGGGGCATTGTCCTTGGGTATGCCGACGGACGCTTCGGCCCGGACGATGCCGTAACGCGCGAGCAGCTTGCGGCGATTCTCCTGCGGTATGCGGAGTACTCCGGGCGGGACACGGAAACGGCAGCGGAGCTTTCGGGCTATGACGATGCGGACGGGGTAAGCGCCTGGGCCGTGCCCGCCATGACCTGGGCGGTACGCCGCGGCATCATCACGGGCAGGAGCGCGGGCGGACGCCTCCTGCTGGATCCCCGCGCCACAGCCACCCGCGCCGAGGCCGCTGCCATGCTGGAACGCTTCGCGGCCTGAGCGCGGCTGAAGAAAAAACCATGAGCCCCCGGGGGGGGGATTTGCGCCTTCAGGAGACAATACTCTGCGGATGATTCTCTCCTGAAGGCCAAACCCCCTCCGGGGGCTTTTTCGCGTCTTGTTCCCGGGGGGATGGGGAAAATGCGCAAAAAAAGAACCGGCGCACCATGGGGAAAAAAGCGAAGGAATCCCGCCGCAAGTCCCCCCTTTTTGTATGAAACACTGGAGGGGAGAGAGCGCGCGCGCGGGATTCCTTCGCTTTTTTTTCAAGTTATTTTTGCTGCCCCTGCGGGGAGGGGGGTAAAAGTCAGCGGCGGGAGAGAAGGGGGGCGGCAGACGGGAATTTACTGCCCGCCGCAGCGGCTGCAGGCGGTGTAGCCCTGCGCCAGCAGGACCTCCAGCGTGCCCGTGTACTCCTGACGGTTTTTCGAGGAGGCATCCGGCGCGGAGGTGCAGCCGGCGGTGTGATATTTGTGCGTATTGGTGTTCAGAATATAGCTGACGGTGCCGGAGGCCTCGGAAAGCTCGCTTTCGCCGGTTGCGTAGTCGATGCGCACGCCGGGCTGGACGTTGTAGGCATAGACGCAGAAGGTCACGCCCTCGCCCGAGTCCTCGACGGAGTAGGCCTCGAGCAGTACGCCGCGCGCGACGAGCTCCGAGCCTTCGAAATACGGCGTGACGCGGTAGGCGACGTGGTTGCCCGTCTCGGCGATGTAGTCCGCGATCATGTTTTCAAAGGGCAGCATGCCCTGGACGTTCAGGTAGCGCGTGCCGGTGATGAGATTCTGCTCGTTGGCGTTCTCGGCGGTGAGCTGGTAGCCGATCAGGTGGCAGCGGTTGTAGAGGCTCTTTCCCTCGACGCAGTCGTAGCGCACGGAGTGCCACCCGGAGGGCTTCACGGAGCTGATGCTGCCGCGCTCCCCGGTGGGCATGGTCTCCTCACCGACGCAGGCATAGGTCATGCCGCAGCGGGAAAGCCCGTCCAGGGGACTGTAGTACTCGACCGCCGCAGCGTTCACGGCGGAGGTGTCGAAGTAGGGCAGATTCCCGTGTACGGCGACGTACGCCTCGCCCGACCACTCGGGCACCTCGTCTGCGGAGAAGCCCTCGAGCCCGTCGCGGGCGATGTACGGCTCGTCCGGGGACGCGGAGGATGAGGCCGCCGTGGTCTGCACAGCCGTGGTCTGCGCCGCCGTGGTCTGCGCGGCCGTGGTCTGCGCCGCCGTGGTCTGCACCGGTGCAGTCTGCACCGGCGAAGTTTGCACAGAGGCTTCCTGTGACTCGGCCGGGAGAAGCTGCGAATACAGATCGTCCGGTTCGGAAAGCCCCATGAGGGACTTCACGCCGAGGACGGCGAGGAGAAGGAAAAGTGCCGCCAGTGCGGAATACAGGTTCCGTTTGTTTTCGGGATTGCGGGAACGGCGGCCTGCGCCGGAACGGTTGGTGCGTGAGCTCATTTCGTATAGACCTCCATGGTAATCCTTTTGTGCGAGCTTCCCTCAAATTCCTCCGAGGAGACGAGCGTCCAGCTCCCCAGACGCGAAAGGTCGAAGCGTCTGTCCGACGGATAGAGACGGTTCCAGCGGAAGAGAATCACGCGGTCCGCAGACTCCAGATCGGGCTCCTCGTCCTCCGCAAAGCAGATGTCCTCCGCCGATGCATTCGCGTAGCAGCTCTCGCACACGCGGATGCGCGCGGCATCCTCTGCAGAGGAAAACAGGGATGCGGTATACGGGGAAACGGTAAGAGCATGAACGTCTGCAAGCTCGAGGAGTCTTTTCGTCAGAACGCGGTCCCGGCTCTGACGGCGTCCGTTGAATCCGAGTCCGCCTGAGTCATCCACACAGAATACGGCAGTCATGGTAAATTTTCCCCTTCCGGCATTCCGCTTTGCCGCATGAGGCTATTGGCATGCAGCGGCGCGGTATGCTATAATAAGGATATTATAGCACAGGAGCCGCCCGATGTACACTTCAAATTGCGGGGCATGCCGGCTTAAGAAAAGATTAAGAATTGCGGCGGAAACAAATCCCCGCCGCCCTGCGTCTAAGCATACGGTACGAAGGAAAAAGGCTCTTTTTTGGGGGGAAAAACCCGGGACGCCCGGTATGCTCCTTTGGAGGCTTTTCCCGAAAAACAGAACAAAAACGGAACGT
>CAVGLF010000058.1:2734-11506 GCA_963630045.1 Butyricicoccaceae bacterium
ATCGGAAAAAAACCCATGATTGTGAGAAAAATCAGGCAGAACGCGCATGCCCTGCGCCGGCTGCTTCGCAGACGGGGTGAGTCCGCCGCGGACAGGCGGGTCCGGCATATGAGCGCGGCGTTCATCGCGCCCAGCGTCATCGGAACGCTGCTCTTCTTCGTGATCCCGTTTTTCGTCGTCATCTTCTATGCCTGCGTGGACGGACCCGTGTCCAAAAACTTCGTGTGGCTGGATAACTTCCGGCTGGTGATGAAGAACAACGCCTTCCGGCTGGCGGCGAAGAATACCGCGCTGATGTCCGCCATAGCCGTGCCGCTGGCCGTCGTGCTGTCGCTGCTGATGGCGGTGCTGCTGGACAGCCGCATTCCGCTGGCTTCGCAGTTCCGCACGGCCTTCCTTTCGCCGATGATGGTGCCGGTCGCGTCCATCGTCCTCATCTGGCAGGTCATCTTCCATTATAACGGTGCGCTCAACGAAATCCTGAAATCCTTCGGCGCGCAGCCGATTGACTGGCTGAAATCCGAATACAACCGGTACGTCATCGTCGCGCTGTTTCTGTGGAAGAATCTGGGATACAATATGATCCTCTTCATGGCGGCGCTGGCGAATATCCCGGCGGAGCTTCTGGAGGTCGCGACGCTGGAGGGCTGCGGCGCGTGGAGAAAGTTTGTCCACATCAAGCTGCGCTATGTAAGCTCGACCATGCTCTTCGTTGCCATCCTGAGCCTCATCAATTCCTTCAAGCTCTTCCGTGAGGTCTACCTTCTCACGGGCGACTACCCCTATGACGGGCTGTACCTGCTGCAGCACTTCATGAACAACATGTTCAAGAACCTCGACTTCCAGAAGCTCTCCGCCGCGGCCATCCTGATGTCGCTGGTCATGATCGTCATCATCGGCATCCTCTTTCTGGTCGAGGGCGTGTACGGAAAGGACGTGGAGGGATGAGAAAGCCGCTTCGCATCCGGCAGCACATCCTGAGGGGCATCCTCTTCTGCATCGCCGCGGTGTTCGCACTGACGTTCCTCGCGCCGACGGTGCTTACGATCACCAATTCCTTCATGTCGTCGACGGAGATTTCCGCGAACTACGGTCAGATATTCGCAAACGCCTCGTCGAAGGCGGGCACGAAGACCTTCATCTCGGAAGTGGTGAATCTGAAATTCATCCCCGACATGGTGAGCTTTTCCCAGTATGAGACGGTGCTGATCAAGAGCCCGGACTACCTGCTGAAATTCTGGAACTCCGTGATCCTTGTCGTGCCGATTGTCGTGTTTCAGGTTCTGGTCGCGGCGTTTGCGGCCTACGGCTTTTCGCGATACCGCGGCAGGCTCCGCGAGCTGATCTTCTTTTCGTACATCATCCTCATGCTCATGCCCTATCAGGTCACGCAGGTGCCCAATTACCTCGTGTCGCAGTGGCTGGGCATCCTGAATACGCGGTGGGCGGTCATCCTGACCGGCGTGTTCTCGCCGCTGGCGGTATTCATCCTGACCAAGTACATGCGGCGCATCCCGCTGTCCTATGTCGAGGCCGCGAAGCTCGACGGCGCCAGCGAGTGGCAGATTTTCACGAAGATCTTCATGCCGCTGTCCACGGGCGTGCTGTACTCGGTGGTCATCCTCGTCTTCATCGACTACTGGAACATGGTGGAGCAGCCGATCATCCTGCTGAAGGATTCCGAGCTTCATCCGCTGTCCGTTTTCCTGTCGAAAATCAACTCCGGCGAGGTCGGCATCGCCTTCGCCGCCGCAACGATCTACATGGTCCCGACGCTTCTGATGTTCCTCCACGGCGAGGAATACCTGGTCGAGGGCATCACATATTCCGGAGGAATCAAGGGGTAAAGAAAGCTATGGCTGAACTTGTGCAGAAAAAACGCGGCTGGGTCAAGAACGCGGCAATCATCTTTCTCGTCATCCTGCTGCTCTTGACGTTCTTTTCGAACACCATCAACAACTATAACCTCCCCGAGGTCGCGGCGCAGTACGCGCAGTCGGGTACGATCACCTCGAAGGTGCGCGCCACGGCGGAGGTGAAGGCCAACATGACCTTCAACGTCGTCGCGACCGAGACACGCGAGGTTGAGTCCGTCGCCGTGAAGCAGGGCGACAGCGTCCAGGCGGGCGACGTGCTCTACTACCTGAAGGACGAGGAGAGCCAGGAGCTCAAGGACGCGCAGAAGACGCTCGCCGAGATGGAGCTGGCGTACGAGAAGGCGCTTTTAAGCCTGCCCGTGCCGGACTACACCGACGAGCAGCGCTCCATTCGCGAGGCCAGGGAGGATCTCGCGGCGCTCAAGAAGGAGCGCGACGAGATTTCGGGCAAGGATGCCGCCGTCAAGTCCGCCAAGGCCGCCGTGGAGGCCGCTCAGGACCGCGTGGATGCGCTGACCGATCAGCAGACAGAGATCTCCGACGAGATTACGGAGCTTTCGGGAAGCTCCTCGGCGCTGAAAAGCTACAAGACGGCCGTGACGGAGGCCGAGAAGGCGCTGAAGGCCGCGCAGGCGAATCTCGAGGCCTTCCAGGGCTCGGGCGACGAGGAATCGGCGCTGGAGAACGTGCGCAGCCTGCAGCAGACGCTGGAGGATCAGCAGCTCTCCCTGTCCCGCCTGCAGGAGGACTACGCGGCCCAGTCCGCGGAAGCGGCGCAGAGGCAGGCGCAGCTGCAGAGCTCCGTGGATGCCGCGTGGATCAATTATCAGAATGCCGTGGCGTCCGGCGCGGATGAAGCGACGCAGAGCGCGCTGCTCGAGGCACTCACCGCCGCGCAGGATGCGCTGGCAAGCTACTCGGGCGCCGATCTGACGTCCGCGCAGCGTGCGATCGAGGATAAGCAGATTGAGATCCAGCGCACGCAGGAGAAGCTCACCCAGGCGCAGAACGAATATAACAGCATCTCGGGACAGGCCGCGCAGAAGGCCATGCTTCAGTCCGCCGTCGATTCGGCGCAGTCCGCCCTCGACTCGGCGCAGGAGCGCTACGATGCGGCGCTTGAGAATACGTCCGCAAGCCTGAAGGCTCAGCTGGACGACATCAAGACAAAGCTCAAGTCCGCGAACCGCACGCTCTCGGACGCACAGGAGCAGCTTTCGAAGGCGCAGAGCGAGGCCGGCACCACCACCGAGGAGGCCGACAGATCCATCCTCGCCAAGGAGCGCGAGATCGAGGCCGCCGAGGCATCCCTTGCGAAGAAGCAGGCGGACGACCTGCTCGAGGCCAAAAGGAACAATCTCGACATCGAGAATCAGGAAAAGGAAATCGAAGCGCAGAAGGCGCTGGTCGAGAAATACAGCCAGCAGGGGACGGACGCGACGGTGACGGCGCAGTACGCGGGCGTCATCTCAAGCCTCTCCGCCGTGGCGGGGGATACGATCTCCACCGGTTCCACCATCGCCGTCATCGAGGTCACGGAAAAGGGCTACAGCATGGAGTTCTCCGTGACGAACGACCAGGCGAAGCTCATCCGCGTGGGCGACACGGCATCGGTCAATTCCTGGTGGTACTCCGATCTGACCGTGACGGTCACGGCGATCCGGAACGATCCCGCAAACCCCGGCAAGGGACGCATCGTCGTCTGCAGCGTCAGCTCCTCCTCTGAGAATCAGAGCGTGACGCCCGGGCAGTCGCTGTCCATCGTCCTGGGCGAGCGCGGCGCGACCTATGACATCGTCGTGCCGAACTCCGCCATCCGCGAAGACTCCAACGGCAAGTTCGTGCTCGTTGTCGAGTCCAAATCAAGCCCTCTTGGCAACCGCTACATCGCGACGCGCGCGGACGTGACGGTCACGGCCTCCGACGACAACTCCAGCGCCGTTACCGGCGCACTCTACGGCAGCGAATTCATCATCACCACCTCGACCCTGCCGATCGAAGCCGGTCAGCAGGTGCGGCTTGTGGAGAACTGATATGGCCTACGAACATGCATTTCGCCGCTTCTGCGCACGGCATAAGTGGTTCCTCATCCTCGAGGGAGCGGCCGCCCTCGCCATCGCGGTGCTGATGGTTCTGCAGGCGCGGACGGATGACGGGCTGGAGGCCCAGCGCGCCGCAGAGCGATGGAGAGCGGGGGAGATGCGCTACGCGCAGGTGAGCGCCTTCCTTGCGGACGGCTCGGGGATGCAGGCGGAGGACGTCTACTCGCTCAGGGAGAAGATCGACTCCGCGCTCAGCGAGGCCTCCGTCACGGCCGAGCGGGAGAACGCCCGGCTCTGGTACGATGCCTACTGCGGCTTCGGCACGCTGACCTTCCAGAGCAGCCGTGCCTCCGTCGAGGCCTCCGTCACGGGCATCGGCGGGGACTTCTTCCTCATCCACAACGAGGAGCTGGAGGGAGGGTACTACTTCTCCCCGGAGAGCGATCTGACGGATGACCGCATCGTGCTGGACGCGACGGCGGCGTGGCAGCTCTTCGGCTCCTTCGACGTTGCGGGGATGGAGGTTCGTGTCGGGAACCGGCCCTTCACGGTCGCGGGCGTCGTGGCGACTCCGGACAACAAATGGGAGAAGAGTGCCTACGGCGACAAGCCGCGCATCTACATGAGCTATTCCGCGCTGAAGACGGCGCAGGACACCGCGGAGATCACCTGCTATGAGGCCGTGCTGCCGGATTCCGTCACGGGCTTTGCCAAAAGCCTCTTTGAGAAGCAGCTTCCGACGGACGAAAAGCACCGGAGCATTGTGGAAAACTCCTCGCGCTACGGTTTCGGGACGCTGCTGACACTGGCGCGCGGACTGGCGGAAAGCCGCATCGTGTCGGTGCCCGTCGTCTACCCCTGGTGGGAGAACGCCGCGAGAGTGACGGAGGTGCAGGCTGCGGGGCTGGAGCTTGCGTGGCTCGTGCTGATGATCGTCCCCGCGGCGGGACTCGGGATCATCCTCGTGCGGCTGTGGAGGAACCGCCCGCTGCACTTTGCCGATATCCCGGATTACTATGAAGCCGTGACGCAGCGGCTGAGCCGCGGGCTTGATACCCTGCGGGCAAAGCTCAGGACAAAAAGGACGCAGAAGCCGGACAGCCGTCCGGAACCGCGCCTTACGCTCCCGAAATTCGGGAGGAAGAATAAGGAGGATAAGTAAGCTATGAAGAAGACTGCATGGAGACTGCTGGCGCTGCTGCTGGCGGCGCTGACGCTGGCCGGCTGCCTGGCCGGCTGCAGCGGAAACAAGGGAGAAGGCTCCGGCACGGGTACGAACGGCTCCGGCACGGCCGCGAAGAACGATTCCGGCAGCAAGACCGACGACTCCGACCTTGTGCGCGTGACGAATGTCTACAAATCCGAAGTGCTGGATCTGAAGTTCGAGGAAGACGCAGATTATGCAAACGTGTCGAACATCTATGCCGCCGGCGACTTCGTCTACTTTGTTGTAAGCTACTCCAAGGAGACGGATGAGGCCTACCGCACAGGCTACAGTCTGTGGCGCATGAAGAGCGACGGCACGGAGCTGCAGAAGATCGACATCGACGTCCCCGAGCAGGTCAGCTACTACACCTCGGATGCCGATTCCGGCTATACCTATGATTACGTCTACATCAGCGACGGTGCGGCGGTCTCCGACGGATCCCTCTGGCTCTGCGTTTCGAGTACGCACAGCGACAGCTCCGACCCGGAAAACTATATTTATGAGGAAACGGTCACCCTGACGCACTACGGGCTCGACGGAAAGGCCGCGGGGAAGATTGACCTGTCCGAGCTGACGGCGGACGGCACCTTCTGGCTTTCCGGCATGGCGGCGGACGAGAGCAGAATCTACCTTGCGTCCTCCGAAATGATGTACATCTACGATGCGGTGTCCGGAAAGCAGCTCGGAACCATCGAGAACGGCGATGCGAATCTCTGGCTGTCGAATATCATCATCGGCGGCGACGGCAAGGTCTATGCGTACTACAACAGCGTCAACGTTCCGGTTCTGCGCTCGATTGACCCCGAGGCCTTCACCACGAGCGACAACATCTACATCGGCGTGCAGGAGGACGGCACGGTCTCCTATGACGCCCACACCATCATGCCCGGCTTCGGATGCACGCTCTTCTACTCGAACGGCGAGGGCATCAACACCTTCGACGCCGCGACGGGCAAGACCGGAAAAGCGCTCAACTACATCAATTCCGACCTGAATGCCGCCTATATAAGCAATGTCACGCCCATAAACGAAACGCAGATGGTCGCCGTGAACACGGATTACGATTCCGGAATGGCTGAGCAGTCGATTCTTCTGCTGACGCATGTGCCCGACGAGGAGGTCACGCCCAAGCGCGTCCTGACCTTTGGCACGACGAGCCTGAGCTACGATACCCGCCGTGCGATCATCAACTTCAACAAGTCAAGCGATGCCTACCGCATCGAGGTGCGCGACTACTCCAGCTACTCCGGCACGGTCTCCGTGGCTTCTCTGGCATCGGATTCCCTTTCCGACAGCGGCTATGACCCGGATGCGGGACTGAAGCAGTTCAATACCGATATCATCTCCGGCAACGTTCCGGACATCATTCAGATCACCTCCGACATGCCCTATGACAGCTATGTGTCGAAGGGACTCTTTGCGGATCTCTATCCGCTGCTGGATGCGGACGCGGATGTAAGCCGCGGGGATTACCTCGCCAATGTGCTGGAGGCGCTGGAGACGGACGGCAAGCTCTACTCCATCGCGCCGAAGTTCTCGGTCATGACGGTCATCGGCAAGACCTCGAACGTCGGAGAGGGCACCTCTTGGACGATGAGCGATTTCATGAAGCTCGTGAAGAACCTGCCCGAGGATACGGAGCTTTTTGAGGACATGACGCGCCGGAGCTTCATGGAGTATGCGCTGACGCTGTCCGCGTCGACCTATCTGAACTACGAGACGGGCGAGTGCCACTTCGACTCCGAGGCCTTCCGGGACCTTCTGGAGGCGGCGAAGCTCTTCCCCGAGGAGATCGATTACGCGACGATGTACGGCGATGACTTCGACTGGGCGGAGTATGAGATGCGCTACCGCAACGATAAGACGCTTCTTTCCATGCTGTACCTGTACGGCTTCTCCACCGTGCATGAGCAGGAGAAGGCTGAGTTCGGAGACAGCGTATCCCTTGTGGGCTTCCCCAGCGACGACGGCAACGGCTCCGCGATCATGCTGACCGCGCAGTTTGCCATTTACTCCAAGTCCAAGAATACGGAGGGCGCGTGGGAGTTCCTGAAATACTTCATCCAGGACGAGTATCAGGAGAGCGACAGCTACTCCGGCTTCCCCGTGAAGCTCTCCGCGCTCACCAAGAAGATGGCATCGGACATCGAGCCCGATACCTACGAGGATGAGGACGGCAACATCGTCGAGATCGAGAATACCTGGTGGATCGGCGATGAGGAGATCGTCATCGGCTACGCGACCGAGGAGGAGGCGCAGCGCGTCTACGACTTCCTGGGCACGCTGCACACGATCTACCGCACGGACAGCTCGCTCATGGATATCGTGTATGAGGAGGCGGGTGCCTACTTCGCCGGCCAGAAGAGCGCCGAGGACGTCGCAGCTGTCATCCAGAACCGCGCCACGATCTACATGGCGGAAAACAGATAAGCTCCGCACGGACTGACCTGTCAAAAATAAGACCCCCCAAAAAAACCCCGTCTCCCTTTTTTCGTGACTTTGAAGGGAGACGGGGGTTTTTCTCCGGGGCGAAGACATCGGGGATGAAGACCCCGGGGACGAAGCCCCCTGGAGCACGCGGCGGGAAAAGGGGAAAGGGGAGAGAGAATAAGCGATGCGCAATTTAAAAAAACAGCGGTATTCTTTTTACAAACTGCAGTTGAAGCACACGCGGGGCCGCGGTATAATAGAAGCATCGACAAAAAACAAAGGTGAAGGTCAGGTGCAAAAAGAAAATGAAGAAGATCAAGCTGCCGCCGAATCTGTGGCTCATGATCATTGTAGCCGCTCTGTTCGTATTCATCGTCACGGCCATACCGGGCTCGCCGGATCTTGTGTCGGCGCTGGGCAGCACGCTGCTGGCGCTGATGCTGCTTGCGGGCGAGGTCGGGCTGTATCTGGTGGGCAGAAAGCACGGACGGGAGTTCCCGGTGCATGCCATCCTGTGGACGGACAGGACGCGTGAGGGAACCGAGAAGCAGTGGGCAAAGCTCCTGGCGTCCGGAAAGCTGCGCTTCATCGTGGAATACGCGGACGCAAGACAGGCCACGCTGACGGTGAAGGAGGACTCGGAGGAGGCCACAAGGCTTCTTGGACTGCTGTCCCGCGAGAATACGGAGCAGCTTGAGCGGCTGCGCGGGATGCAGAAAACTTTGTGAGGAAAGAAATCGCAAATTTTTCTTGACAAAAGCAAAATGTTGTGGTATACTACCGTTCGTGATGTTCGGAAAACGGTAACCGTTTTCGGAGCGGAGCATGGCGGTATAGCTCAGTTGGCTAGAGCATACGGTTCATACCCGTACGGTCGTGGGTTCGAATCCAACTGCCGCCACCAATAAAGACTGAAGGGCGTCTTCTTTAAAAAAGCGGGCGCTCTTGTCTTACGGCCCGATGGTCAAGCGGCTAAGACACCGCCCTTTCACGGCGGTAACGCGAGTTCGATTCTCGCTCGGGTCACCAGAGCAAAGCGCGGGAGACGGCTTTCCCGTCTCCCCGTTTTCTCCTTTTTCTCTCTCGTCCGCTGCCTGCGGAGGCATAGCTCAGCTGGCTAGAGCGCATGCTTCACACGCATGAGGTCACAGGTTCGAGCCCTGTTGTCTCCACCATAAGAAAAGCAGTCCGAACCTTCCGGCCGATCAGCCGAAGG
>CAVGLF010000059.1:0-11348 GCA_963630045.1 Butyricicoccaceae bacterium
CCGCTGTATCACTGGACGCATCTGGAGCTTCAGCGCTACTTCGGCATCACGGAGCCGCTGAACGAGTCCTCCGCCCGCCGCATCTACGATGCCTGCAACGAAAAGCTCCGGGATCCGGAGTTCTCCGCGCGCGGCCTGATCCGCCGCTCCTCGGTCGAGCTCGTGTGCACGACCGACGACCCCGCGGACAGCCTGGAGTACCATCGGGCGATCGCCGCGGACGCGTCCTTCGCGACCCGCGTCCTTCCGACCTTCCGTCCCGACCGTGCGCTGAACATCCACAAGCCCGGCTTTGCGGAGTACATCGGAAAGCTGGGAGAGGCTGCGGGACGCAAAATCACGGATTTCGAATCGCTGAAGGCGGCGCTTGTCTCGAGACTGGACTTCTTCGCCGCGGCGGGCTGCCGCATCTCCGATCACGCGATGGATACCGTCGAGTACGTTCAGCCCTCCGATGAGCTGGCGGATGCCGCGCTGCGCCGCGCGCTCGCGGGTGAGGTTCTGAGCGACTCCGAGCGTGCCGTCTACCGTGCGACCCTCCTCGTCTTCCTCGGCATGGAGTATGCGCACCGCGGCATCGCCATGCAGATTCACATCGCCGCGCTGCGCGATACGAACTCCCGCATGTACGCAAAGATCGGACCTGACACGGGCTTCGATGCCATCGCCGACGCGCCCGTCATTGCCGCGCTGGCGAAGCTGCTCGACGCGATGGACGCGCAGGATGCGCTGCCCAGAATCGTGCTCTACAGCCTGAATCCCTGCCACAACGAGGCGCTCATCGCGCTCGCGACCTGCTTCAATCAGGGGCCTGCGGTCGGCAAGGTTCAGCTGGGCTCCGCGTGGTGGTTCAACGATCAGCTCGACGGCATGCGCCGCCAGATGACGGCTCTGTCGTCCGTAGGACTGCTGTCGGGCTTCGTCGGCATGCTGACGGACTCCAGAAGCTTCATGAGCTACCCGCGCCATGAGTACTTCCGCAGAATCCTCTGCGATATGGTCGGCGGCTGGATGGAGCGCGGCGAGGTGCCGGGAGACTATGAGCTGCTGGGCAATCTGGTGCGCAACGTCAGCTATTACAACACGAAAAACTTCTTCTTTTCGGAAAAGTAAGCTCCGCATGCGGGCGGGGGGGAGAGGGGGAATATCTTCTCCCCCTTTCCCGTTCTTTTTGGGGGAAAAAGCGAATAAAGGAAAGTCAGGTGAGAAAACGTGGATCAGCTCGTAGTACGACTCAAAAGGGGCGACGAGGCCGCATTTGAGGAGTTTGCCGCTCAGTATGAGGGTACGATATACCGGATTGCGCTGCATCAGCTGGGAAATGCATCGGATGCACAGGACGCGGCTCAGGAGGTCTTCCTGCGCGTCTGGCGCGGAATCGGACACTTCCGTGCGGATGCCCGTCTTTCCACATGGGTTTATCAGATTACGGTCAATGTCTGCCGCGACGCGCTGCGGCGCAGAGCCCGCCGGCCGGAGACGAGTCTTGTCACGGTCGATGCGGAGGGCGGGGAGACCGAGCTTGAGCTGCCGGATGACAGCTACGCGCCGGAGGCCGCCTTTGAGTCGGCGCAGCTGCGGCGGGAAATCGGGGCGGCGCTGGATGCGCTGACGCCGGAGTATCGGCAGATTGTCCTCCTGCGTGAGATCGCGGGGCTCTCCTACGGGGAGATCGGACAGGCGCTGGAGCTTTCCGAGGGGACGGTCAAGTCCAGACTGTTCCGTGCCAGAGACAGACTTGCGTCAATTTTGCGCAGAAGCGGGAACATCCCTGCGGGAGAATCGTCTAAAGGAACGAAAAGAACAAAAGCAGGAGGTGAGAGCGTATGACGTGCCGTGACTATCAGACCAGGATCCAGGAATTCCTGGACGGTGAGCTGCCCGATGAACGGGTGGACGAGCTGCAGGCACATTGTATGCACTGCCCGGACTGCGCTCAGTATCTGCGCCGGATGAACGAGCTGCATCAGAAGCTTGGACTGCTGGAAACCGAGCCCGTACCGCAGGGACTCCATCGGGGCATCATGGAGGCCGTACACCGGGAGAAGAAAAAGAGCCCGGTCATCCGCTTCATGAGCCGTCCCGCAGCTGCGGTGGCCGCCGCCGTCGTGCTGCTCGTCGGCACGGTCACGGCCGTGAGCACCATCGGAGGCCGGTCGTCCGAGGCCGTCGCCCTCACGGAGGATACGGCCGAAGCCGTGGAAACCGCCGCTGCCGCGGCAGGAGCGCTGAAGAGCACGGCCGTGAGCGCCGGCCCGAATGAAGAGGCCGGACAGTACGCATCCTCAGATACGCAGATGGTGGAGGCGGCGCTTGGCACAGCCGCGGAGACGGTGTCCGGTGAAACGGCGCAGGAGCGCGCCCGGGCGCGTGCATCCATTCCGGAGGTCACCGTCGGGCGGGCGTATGCCTTTGTACAGGTGATCCGCACGGAGACGGTGCCGCAGACCTTTACGGACTGGACGGCGCAGGATGTCCGCTTCAACGACGAGGACGTGACGGTGCTTGTCGGCTATGCCACGCGCACACGCGCGGAGGCCATCCGGGAATCCGCCGAGGCGGACTGGACGTACTTCTGCGACGATCCTGACGTCTGGACGGAGCTGACAACCGGCGCGGGAGAGGGACTCGTTCTGGTCATCGTGCCCAGAGGAGCCTGAAAAAAATCCATGAACTCCCGGGAAAACTTTCCCGGAAGTGAAAATAAGTAAAATCGAGCAATCGGGAGACGCATGACCATGCGAGAGAGGGAAAAAGGGTCTGCGTCTCCCGATTGCTGCCTTGTCCCCCCCGGGGGGGGGAGGAGCGGATAAGCGTCAGAACCGCGGGGAGGGGGAGCGCCCGGGGTCAAGTGCTTCCCGGATGCGTGAAATTCGGAAAAGTGAAGAAAGATTGCGCACGGAAGGAGCAAATACAGGAAAAAACGTCAATTGACGGGGAAGACGCGCTGTGGTATCATTTTCTGTGATACGAACGGGGGAGTGGGACGCTTTTTATATTTCATATCAATAATGGAATATCGATATGCGGCATTCGTATTTGCATTTCCCCCTGAAACCGGGTACAATGTATCATGTGGTACAGTGGGTTTCACGAAAAAACCAAAGGAGAAGAACCATGAATAAGATTACCATCATCGGTACCGGAAGTGTCGGCTCGACCATTGCGTATACCATCGCCGTGACCGGCATCGCCTCCGAGATCGTCATGATCGATCTGAATACCGAGAAGGCACTGGGAGAGGCGCTGGATATCCGTCAGGGCACGCCCTTCTGCACGCCCTGCTCCATCTACGCGAGCTCCTACCGTGATGCGGTGGATTCCGACATCGTCATTCTGACCTCCGGCATTGCCCGCAGACCCGGACAGTCCCGTCTCGATCTGGCTCAGACCAACGTCAATATTACGAAATCCATCATCCCCGAGATTACGCGCTACGCGCCCAACGCCATCTACATCATCGTCTCGAACCCCGTGGACATTCTGACCTATACCTTCTGCAAGTGCTCCGGACTCCCGGAGAATCACATCATCGGCTCCGGCACGATTCTCGATACCGCGCGTCTGCGCGCCCGCATTGCCGAGTATTATCAGATCAATCAGCAGAATGTCTCCGCATACGTCATGGGTGAGCACGGAGATTCCTCCTTCGTGCCGTGGTCGCTGGCCAATATCTCCAACGTGCCCGTTTCCGACTACTCCAAGGTGCTTTCCTCCCGCAACTCCATCGCGCCGCCGCTCAATTACGAGGACATCGAGGCGTATGTGCGCAAGTCCGGCGCGCGCGTCATCGAGCGCAAGGGCGCGACCTTCTATGCCGTCTCCATCTCCGTCTGCCACATCATCCGCTGTCTTTTGAGCGGCATCGACACGACGCTGACAGTTTCCACGCCCATGCACGGCGAGTACGGCATCAGCGACGTCTGCCTGAGCGTCCTGAACATCATCGGACGCGACGGCGTCAGCGGCAAGGTGCTGCCTCCCATGACGGACGGGGAGATTGCGAAGCTCCGTCACAGCGCGGACTGCCTGAAGGAAGTCATCGGAAGCCTCAATATCTGAACGCATCCCTTCCTTTCCTGAGGGAGGGGAAATCCGGATGAAAATTACGAGACAGCGGCGGCCTTTTTTGACACCGGGGTGCCCTGCTTTTTGAAAAAAGGAGAAAATTCATGGAATACCGCATTGAGCACGATTCGATGGGCGAGGTCCGGGTACCCGCGGATCGCTACTGGGCGGCGCAGACGCAGCGCAGCCACGAGAATTTCGAGATCGGCGTCGGCATCGAGACCATGCCCCGCGAGATCACCCGCGCCTTCGGCATTCTGAAGAAGGCTGCTGCGCGAGCGAATCATGCCCTGCGTCCCGAAAAAATGACGGACGAGAAGCTCTCGGCCATCTCCGAGGCCTGCGATGAGGTCATCTCCGGCGCGCTGAACGATCATTTCCCGCTTGTCGTCTGGCAGACCGGCTCCGGCACGCAGTCCAATATGAACGCAAACGAGGTCATCGCGAACCGCGGAAACGAGATCGCGGGACATAAGCTCCTGCATCCCAATGACGATATCAACATGAGCCAGTCCTCCAACGATACCTTCCCCACGGCCATGCACATCTCCGCCGTCATCGCCGTCGAGGATAAGCTGATTCCCGCCGCACAGAAGCTCATCGCGACCTTCCGCCGCCTGGAGGAGGAGAACGAGGGCATCGTCAAGAGCGGCCGTACGCATCTGCAGGACGCAACGCCCATCAAGTTTTCCCAGGAGATCAGCGGCTGGAGAGCCAGCCTCGAGCGCGATGTGGAGCTTTTGAAGCTCGCGGCAGGCCCCCTGCATGAGCTGGCCCTCGGCGGCACCGCTGTCGGCACCGGACTGAACGCGCCGAAGGGATTCGATACCCTCGTGGCGCAGGAGGTTGCCGCCCTTACCGGAAAGCCCTTCGTCACGGCGGAAAACAAGTTCCACGCGCTGACGAGCAAGGACGAGATCGTCTTTGCACACGGCGCCATCAAGGCGATGGCCTGCGACATGATGAAGATCGCCAATGACGTCCGCTGGCTGGCCTCCGGCCCCAGAGACGGTCTGGGCGAGATCCACATTCCGGAAAACGAGCCCGGCTCCTCCATCATGCCCGGCAAGGTCAATCCGACCCAGTGCGAGGCCGTCACGATGGTCGCCGTCCAGGTATGCGGCAACGATGTCGCCGTCGGCATGGCCGCCTCCCAGGGCAATTTCGAGCTCAATGTCTTCATGCCCGTGTGCATCTACAACTTCCTTCAGTCCGCCCGTCTTCTGGCAGAGGCCATGGTGTCGTTTGAGTGCAAGTGTGCCTGCGGCATCACCGCGAACCGGGAGAAGATGTACCATAACCTGCATAATTCCCTGATGCTCGTCACGGCGCTGAATCCCTATATCGGCTACGAAAATGCGGCGAAGACCGCGAAAAAGGCCTTCCACGACAACATTTCCCTGAAGGAAGCCTGCGTCAGTCTGGGATTCCTCACGGCAGAGCGCTTCGACGAGGTCTTTCATCCCGAGCAGATGGTCTGAAAAACCGGTAAGGAGGATACTTAAAAATACGATTATGATGAAAGTCAGCTATTTTCCCGGCTGCACGCTCAAGACGCGGGCGCGGGCGCTCGATGAGTATGCGCGAAAGTGCGCGCTTGCCCTGGGCGTCGAGCTCGAAGAGCTTCCGGACTGGCAGTGCTGCGGCGGCGTTTTCTCCACGGCAAAGGATGAAATCGCCTCGAAGCTCTCCTCCGTGCGTGCGCTGGCTGCGGCGGGACGCTGCGGTCAGCCTCTGGTGACCGTCTGCTCCGCCTGCCATAATGTCATCAAGCAGACGAATTACGCGATGCAGCATGACGCCGATTTTGCGCGCCGTGCGAACAACTATCTTACGATGGGTGCCTCTCCCACGCTGGAAAAGCCGTACGAGGGCGATACGCAGGTGCTGCATTATCTGGAGCTTCTGCGCGATGTCGTGGGCTTTGACCGTGTGCGCGAGGCCGTGAAGAAGCCCCTTGAGGGACGCAGGATCGCCGCGTATTACGGATGTCTTCTGCTCCGTCCCTCCCGCACCATGGCGATGGACGATCCGGAAAATCCGCGCATCATGGAGGATCTCATCCGGGCGCTGGGCGCCGAGCCCGTTGTGTATCCCTACCGCAACGAGTGCTGCGGAGGCTACGTCGCGCTGGAGAACGTCGAATCCGCAAAAAAGAAGAGCTCCGCCGTGCTGGAGAGCGCGGGGGGCTTCGGTGCGGACTGCATCGTGACGGCATGTCCCCTGTGCCGCTACAACCTTGAGAAAAACGGCGGAGGAAGCCTCCCCGTGGTGTACCTGACCGAGCTTCTCGCCGAGGCTCTGGGCGTAAAGGAGGATCAGTAAATGACGCGCGAAACCGAATTGCTGCGCGAGCAGATCCTGCGCACCAGCGGCGTCAATCCGCTCAAGTGCATGCGCTGCGGCAAGTGCTCGGGCACCTGCCCGTCGTATGACGAGATGGAATACCATCCCCATCAGTTTGTCTATATGGTCGAAACCGGCGACATCGAGCCGCTGCTTGCGTCGAAGTCGCTGTATCAGTGCCTGAGCTGCTTTGCCTGCGTGGACCGCTGTCCGAGAAACGTCGAGCCCGCGAAGCTCGTCGAGGCCGTGCGTCTCGCGGTCATCCGCCGCCAGGGAGAGAATCACTTAAAGCCCGACGCGATCCCCTCGCTCCTCGATGAGGAGATGCCGCAGCAGGCGCTTGTGAGCGCGCTGCGCAAATACGCTAAGTAAAGGAGAAACGACATGCAGAGAATCGGCGTATTCGTATGCTGGTGCGGAAGCAACATCGCGGCGACCGTGGATGTGAACGCGGTGTCCGAGGCTGTCAAGAAGGAGCCCGGCGTCGTCTTCTCCACCAACTATCAGTATATGTGTTCCCAGGCGGGACAGAATCTCATCCGCGACGCGATCCGCGAGCATAAGCTCACGGGGCTCGTCATCTGCTCCTGCTCCCCGCGTATGCATGAGGCGACCTTCCGCAAGACGGCGGCGGCCGCGGGTCTGAATCCGTACATGGTCGAGATCGCCAACATCCGCGAGCAGTGCTCCTGGGTGCATAAGGACATCAAGGTCGGTACCGAAAAGGCCATCATCCTCGCGCGTACCGCCATTGCGAAGGTCAACCTGAACGCCCCGCTGACGCCCGGCACAAGCCCCGTCACGAAGCGCGCGCTGGTCATCGGCGGCGGCATCGCCGGCATCCAGACCGCGCTGGACATCGCGGAGGCGGGCTTCCCCGTGGATATCGTGGAGAAGAAGCCCACCATCGGCGGCAAGATGGCGCAGCTGGACAAGACCTTCCCGACGCTCGACTGCGCGGCGTGCATCCTCACGCCGAAGATGGTCGACGTCGCCCAGAACGACAAAATCCGCATATTCTCCTACAGCGAGGTCGAGGAGGTACACGGCTTCGTCGGCAGCTTCCGCGTGAAAATCCGCAAAAAGGCGCGCTATGTCCGCGAGGACATCTGCACCGGATGCGGAGCCTGCACGGAGAAATGTCCGCAGAAGAAGGTGCCCAACGAGTTCAACCTCGGCATGGACACGCGCCGTGCCATCTACATCCCCTTTGCGCAGGCCGTCCCGAAGGTTGCGACCATCGATGCGGATTACTGCAATATGCTCAAAAACGGCAAGTGCGGCGTCTGCGCGAAGGTCTGCACCGCCAAGGCCATTGACTACACGCAGAAGGACGAGATCATCGAAGAGGAGTACGGCGCGATCGTCGCGGCGACGGGCTTCAACCCGATCTCCATGGAGAAATTCGACGAGTTCGCCTACAGCCAGTCCAAGGACGTCGTGACATCTCTTGAGTACGAGCGTCTGATGAACGCGGCGGGTCCCACCGGGGGCAAGCTCCTGCGTCCCTCCGACGGACGGCATCCGCATACGATCGTCTTCGTCCAGTGCGTGGGCTCCCGCTGCTCGGGCGCCGAAAAGGGCAAGGAGTACTGCTCCAAGATCTGCTGCATGTACACCGCCAAGCATGCGATGCTCACCCGCGAAAAGTACCCCGATACCGAGGTCTACGTCTTCTACATCGACGTTCGTACCCCGGGCAAGAACTTCGACGAGTTCTACCGACGTGCCGTCGAGGAATACGGCGTCCATTATATCAAGGGCATGGTCGGCAAGGTAAGCCCCCAGGGCGACAAGCTCCTTGTGCGCGCCTCCGATCTTCTGGCGGACAAGCAGCTCCATATCGAGGCCGATATGGTCGTCCTCGCCGCCGCCATCGAGCCCGATAAGTCCGCGCGCTCCCTCGCGACGAAGCTCACCGCGTCCATGGATACCAACGATTTCTTCACGGAAGCGCATCCGAAGCTGCGTCCCGTCGAGAGCCCGACCGCCGGCGTCTTCCTCTCCGGCATGTGCCAGGGTCCCAAGGACATCCCGGAAACTGTCGCTCAGGCGGGAGCCGCCGCGTCGAAGGTCATCGGCCTCCTTGCGAAGGATCATCTCGTCGGCAACCCCTGCGTCGCGCACTCCGATGAGCTGATGTGCAACGGCTGCTCGACCTGCGAGAGAGTCTGTCCGTACGGTGCGATCACCTATGTGGATAAGGAATTCAAGATGCCCAACAGAACCGTTGCCGTCCGCAGAGTGGCTCAGGTCAACGAAGCGGTCTGCCAGGGCTGCGGCGCCTGCACGGTCGCCTGCATGTCCGGCGCAATGGATCTGCGCGGCTTTGCCAGCGCACAAATCATGGCGGAGGTGGATGCGATATGCAAGTAAACGGCTATAAGCCCAAGATCGTGGCGTTCTGCTGCAACTGGTGCTCCTATGCGGGCGCCGATCTCGCCGGCAACAACCGCCTGTCCTACCCCGCGGAGGTCAAGATCATCCGCGTGCCCTGCTCCTGCCGCGTCAATCCGATGTTCATCCTCCGCGCGTTCCAGCGCGGTGCGGACGGCGTGATTCTGTGCGGCTGCCATCCGGGCGACTGCCATTACACTTCGGGCAACTACTACACCCGCCGCCGTATGGCGCTGCTGTTCTCGATGCTGGATTACCTGGGCATCGAGCGCGGCCGCACCCGCGTCGAGTGGGTCTCCGCCGCCGAGGGCGCAAAGTTTGCCGCTACGATGAATGAGTTCGTCGAGCAGGTCGCCGCTCTGGGCGAGAACAAGAGACTGGAGGATTTACGATGCAAACCCGAGATCAACTGATTGCAAAGGCCGCGGAAAAGCTCTCCGACGGTACCGTGAACCGTGTCTTCGGCTGGAAGCGCGGCGAGTTTGCCTATGATGTAACGCCCGGTCTCTTCCGCACGGCTGAGGAGATGGAGCGGGATTTCGTCTGGGACGACTTCTGCGGAGCGAATTTCTCGAAATACCTCATCGCCGAGACCCGAAAGGATTCCGCCAGGGTTCTGGTGTTCCTGAAGCCCTGCGATACCTACAGCTTCAACCAGCTTCTGACCGAGCATCGCTTCAACCGCGAGCTTGTGTACGCCGTCGGCGTGACCTGCGAGGGCATGGCCGATATCGCGAAGATCCGCGAAAAAGCGGGCGAGGGCATCACGGGCGTGCGCCGCGAGGGAGACGAGCTGACGGTCTCCACGCTCTACGACGGAGAGGTCAGACTGCCGCGCGCGGACGTGCTCTCCGAGCGCTGCGCGCACTGCAAGAGCCGCCGCCATGTGGCGTACGATGAGCTTCTGGGCGAGGACGGCGAGGTGCTGGACTCCGCGCGCTTTGACGAGGTGGAACGCCTTGAGAAGCTTTCTCCCGACGAGCGCTTTGCGTTCTGGAGAGGGGAGCTCTCCCGCTGCATCCGCTGCAACGCCTGCCGCGATGTCTGTCCCGCGTGTACCTGCGAAAAATGCGTCTTCGACAATCCGAAGTCCGGCGTCGAGAACAAGGCGGCGGCCGACAGCTTCGAGGAGAAGATGTTCCATATCATCCGCGCGTTCCATGTCGCGGGGCGCTGCACCGACTGCGGAGAATGCTCCCGCGTCTGTCCCCAGCATATTCCGCTGCATCTGCTGAACCGCAAATTCATTCACGACATCGACGAGCTGTACGGCGACTATCAGGCCGGTGCCGAGGTCGGCTCCCGCGCGCCGCTGGTGAACTACCGGCAGGACGACCCCGAGCCCCGCGAGGCTGTGGAAAGGGGAGAGGCATAATGCGCAAATGTACCGATCAGGCGGCACTGCTTGAAAAGCTTCACCGGACGCATACCGTCTACCTGCCCACGGACGGCACGGACGGACGCGCCCACTTCACCGAGTGGACGGAGGGCACCGTGCGCAGCCGTGCGCTCAACACCGTGCGCAGCGCCAAGGATTTCTTCTTCCCGCAGACCGAAAACCTGATGGATTTCAAATGCGAAGGAAAGAGCATTGAGATCGTCGATACCCGCAGCGAGACCGAGGACTTCGTCGTCTTCGGCGTACGCGCCTGCGACGCCAGAAGCTTTGACGTGCTCGACCGCGTTTTTCTGGCGGAGCCTCAGGACAGCTATTATGCAAACCGCCGCGAGCACGGCGTCATCATGACGCTCGCCTGCACCCGTCCCGCGGAGACCTGCTTCTGCTCCAGCTTCGGCATCGACCCCGCGAATCCCGCGGGTGACATCTCGATGTGGGAGGAGCCGGACGGCACGCTGTATCTGGAAGCCGTGACCGAACGCGGACAGGCGCTTCTCGGCCGTCTGGACGACGTGACGGAGGAGTGCGGCACACAGAAGGTTGATGCGCAGAAGGCGCTCATAGAGGAACGCATGGCAAAGCTCCCGCTTTCGGGACTCACGACCGCGGGCTTCGGAGGCGACGCGCTTGACCGCCTGTTTGACGATCCGAAGTGGGCGGGCCTGTCGGAGTCCTGCCTCGGCTGCGGCACCTGCACCTTCGTCTGCCCGACCTGCCAGTGCTACGACATCCGCGACTTTGATACGGGACACGGCATCCGCCGCTTCCGCTGCTGGGACTCCTGCATGTACTCGGATTTCACGAAGATGTCCGCGGGTCAGCCGCGTCTGACGCAGCTCCAGCGGTTCCGTCAGCGCTTTATGCATAAGCTTGTGTACTATCCGGCCAATAACGACGGTCTCTTCGGCTGCGTGGGCTGCGGACGCTGCATGGCGCGCTGCCCGATTTCGATGAACATCGTCAAGGTCATGAAAACGCTGGGGGAGGATCAGGCATGAATAAAGAACCTCTGATGCCGCAGATCGGCGTCATCACCGATATCCGCATCGACACGCCCGATGTCAAGACCTTCCGCGTGGTCACGCCCGAGGGCAAAAAGGCCTTTGTGCACAAGCCCGGACAGTGCGCGATGCTTTCC
>CAVGLF010000060.1:0-9400 GCA_963630045.1 Butyricicoccaceae bacterium
AGGATGTACAGACAGGGAAGGGAAACTCGGCCGCCACAGCCTCGGCTCTGATGTCGCAGCCCGAGACAATGCAGACATCCTTCGATGACGCAGCGAGCCGTGCGACGGTGCGTCCCATTCGTCCGGCGCATCCGGAAAGGGCAATATTCAGCATGGGAGTGTGTCCTCTTTTCAGCCGATCATTCCGTGACGCTCAAGCGTAGCCTTCAGACGGGCGAGATTGGCATCGCCCATCTCGTACAGAGGCAGACGCAGCCCGCCGACGGGATAGTGCATCAGACTCATGGCAGTCTTGACGGGAATGGGATTGGTTTCAATGAAGAGATCGTGCATGAGATCGTGCCAGTCGATCTGGAGCTTCTGCGCGGCGGCGATATCGCCGTCAAAGAAGCGCTCGCAGATGCCGTGCATGATCTCGGGCGCGACGTTCGCGGTTGTGGAGATGACGCCCAGACCGCCCATGGCAAGAATCGGCAGGGTCTGATCATCGTTGCCCGACCAGATATTCAGATTGTCGCCGCAGAGGTGGCGGGTGGCGGAAATCAGGGAGAAGTCTCCGGAGGCCTCCTTGACGCCGTTGATGTTCGGATGCTTCGACAGAGCCTCATAGGTCTCCGCCGTGAAGCACATGCCGGTGCGCGAGGGAACGTTATACAGGATGATCGGGATATCGACCGCATCAGCCACGGTCATGTAGTGACGGACAAGGCCGCGCTGGGTGGTCTTGTTGTAATAGGGGGTTACCATCAGCACGCCGTCCGCGCCGGATTCCTTGGCGTGACGGGTGAGGGAAATCGCGTAGGAGGTGTCGTTGGAGCCGGTGCCGGCGATGACGGGCACGCGGTGCGCGACATGCTCCACGGTGAATTCAATGCATTTCTTATGTTCTGTGTCGTCAAGCACGGGGCTTTCGCCCGTGGTGCCGCAGATAACAATGGCATCCGTGCCGCGTTTGATCTGTTCGTCAATAAGCGCTCCGAGTGCGTCGTAATTGACGGCACCGGTGGCGGAGTTCGGAAGCTTCGGCTCGTCATAGAAGGGCGTCACAATAGCGACGGCGGAACCGGTGAAGACAGGCTTTTTCATGGCAAATTCCTCACAAATTCTGGCAGAATATTCCGCATGCGGGATTGCAGGACGGACGGCGGACGTTTGCGGGAAGGCGCGCGCCGTATGGAGCTGCCGATATCATTATACACTCATACAGCGAAAATGTCTACATACCACATGCCGAAAACCCGCAAAAAAACCGATTATTTGCCCATGCTTTTACCAAAAAAGCATACGCCTCAGCCGCGCAAATGCGTGCGCGGCTGTATATTGAAAAAGCCGGGAGAGGGATACGGCAGCCTCCAATGGAGGGTGAATAAGGAGATACGCGCCGCATGTCTTGCCAAGGGAGCGGTTTTCTGGTATAATGACACTGGCTTCAAGGCATCAGATGAAAAAATGCAAGGCCGTGCCGCAGGAAGCGCTGCGGCACGGCACCGTTTTTATTGACATGAAACGAGGTATATAACTGCTATGAGCTCTGTCTTCCGCCCTGCCAGGGTTTTGCTGCCCGTACAGGCCGACATGACGAAGTGGGCCGTGATCGCCGTCGATCAGTACACGTCCGACGCGGGCTACTGGAACCGCGTACGGGACTTTGTCGGTCAGGCCCCGTCCACGCTGCACTGCGTCCTTCCGGAGATCTATCTGAATGCGCCGGACAAGGACGAGCGCATTGACCGCATCTGCCGCACGATGGAGGAGTATCTTCGGGACGGCACGCTTGCCGAGCGCGAGGAGGGCTTCCTCTATGTCGAGCGCACGCTTCCCGACGGACGCGTCCGTCACGGACTCATCGGACGCGTCGATCTGGAGGCCTACGACTATATGCCCGGCGCGAAGACGCCCGTGCGCGTCACGGAGGGAACGATTCTGGATCGAATTCCGCCCCGTCTGGCCGTCCGCCGCAATGCGGCAATCGAGCTTCCGCATGTTCTGCTTCTGATCGATGACCCGGAGCGGACGGTGATCGAGCCCCTGCATTCGGACTGCACGGAGAGGCTCTATGACTTCGATCTGTGCGAGGGCGGCGGTCATATTGCGGGATACGCCGTGCCGAAGGAGGCCGAGCGGCGCATTCTCGACCGGCTGGAGGGCTTTGCTTCCCCCGAAGCATTTGAGAAGCGTTACGGAATTCCCGCGTCCGAAGGCATCCTGCAGATTGCCGTAGGAGACGGAAATCACAGCCTGGCTACCGCCAGAGCGCATTACCTGGCGGTTACCCGGGGGCTGACGGAGGCCGAGCGGCTGGCACATCCCGCCAGATGGGCGCTGGCGGAGCTCGGGAATCTGCATGACGACAGTCTGGAGTTTGAGGCGATTCACCGCGTGCTGTTCGACGTCGACCCGCAGGAGCTGCTGGACGCGCTGCAGGCGTTCTATCCGGATGCGGTTATCGCAGAGGAGACGGCTCCGGGTGCCATGCACTTCGAGTTTGAAACGGTGTCCGATCATGGTGCGATCTCCCTTATACATCCGCAGTCGAAGCTCGCCGTCGGCGCACTGCAGAGCTTTCTGGATGCCTATCTTGAGGCGCACCCGGGACGCATCGATTATATCCACGGTGAGCAGGAGGCGCGTGCTCTGGGGCGTGCGGCGCATTCCATTGCCTTCATTCTGCCGGCGATGGGCAAGGATGAGCTCTTCCCCACGATTCTTGCCGACGGAGTTCTGCCGCGCAAGACCTTCTCCATGGGCGAGGCCTCGAGCAAGCGCTACTATCTGGAAGGCCGCAGAATCCGTTTGAATCCATCGGGTTTTGAGAACGCCTTACGTCAATGAAAAAAGGGGAGATCGGGCTGTTATGAATGACGCACTGCTCGGCCGTGAGCTTTCCCGCGCACTTCCGGATTTTTCCGTTCATTTTTTCGATTCGCTGCCCTCCACCAATGCCGTCCTGCGTGAGCTTGCGGCGCTTGGAGCTCCGGAGGGAACCGTCGTCATCGCGGGCATGCAGACTGCGGGACGCGGGCGTCTGGGCAGGAGCTTCTTTTCCCCGGGAGACACGGGGCTCTACATGAGCCTTCTGCTCCGACCGAAGCTTTCACCCGCTCAAACCGCACTGATTACGCCGGCAGCTGCAGTCGCCGTATGCGAAGCGCTGGAGCGGATTCCCGGGCTCAATCCGGGCATCAAATGGGTCAACGACATATTCCTGAACGGGAGGAAGGTCTGCGGAATTCTGACGGAGGCCGTGCTGAATCCCGCCCCGGGAGGTCTTCCGTCCGCGGTGCTGGGCATCGGCGTCAACGTCTACCCGCCCGAGGGGGGCTTCCCCGGGGATATTGCGGATGTCGCGGGCAGCGTGGTCTCCGAGCCGCAGCCGGGACTCCGCTGTGCACTGGCGTCGGAGATCCTGAATCGCTTCCGCACGATATACCGCGAGCTTCCGGGCGGGAGCTTCGCCGGGGAATACCGCCGCCGCTGCCTATGCCTCGGAAAACGCATCCGCATTCTGGAGGAAGGGCACGAAACCCGGGCCGTGGCTCTTGATACGGATGAATCCTGCCGCCTGCGCGTACGTCTGGATGACGGAACGGAGCGCATCCTCTCCTCGGGAGAAATCAGCGTGCGCATGATGTAAAAATATCCCCGCGGAGGCCTTGACCGTCCCTTCATGTACGAAGGACGCCGTCAGCCGCCGTGGGGATATTTATTGCTTTGTTTCAGGAACGCTCGGGCTTATCCGTATGCTGCTTTCTCGGATCGCGGATGGGCTGGCATTCCTCCCGCGTGAAGATCCGAACCGTATCGGCGGGGCGATCCATGCGGACGTGAACCAGACCCCTCAGAAGATTCGTCTCGACGACCGTGCCGACACCCGCCGGAGTCTGAACGACGGTGTCCGTGCGAAGGACGTTGCGCAGCAGATCCTCATACGCCTCGTGCTCGTACTTGAGGCAGCACATGAGGCGGCCGCAGGTGCCGGATATCTTTGTGGGATTGAGGGAAAGATTCTGCTCCTTGGCCATCTTGATGCTGACGGGCTGGAAGTCGCTGAGGAAGGTTGCGCAGCACAGGGGACGTCCGCAGATGCCCAGTCCCCCGCAGAGCTTTGCCTCGTCGCGGACGCCGATCTGCCTCAGCTCGATGCGCATGCGGAAGACGGAGGCCAGGTCGCGCACCAGCTCGCGGAAGTCCACGCGTCCCTCGGCTGAAAAGTAGAAGAGGATTTTCGTACCGTCAAAGGTGTACTCGGCGCTGATGAGCTTCATTTCAAGCTTATGAGCGGCGATTTTCTTTTTGCAGATTTCCATGGCATCGACGGCGCGGCGGGCGTTTTCCTCCACAACGCGGAAGTCGTCATCCGTGGCGCGGCGGATGACCTCGCGCAGCGGCAGCGAGACATCCTCCTCTTCGACGGAGCGGTTGGTGAGGACGACCTCAGCCATTTCGACGCCGCGGGAGGTTTCGACGATGACATGATCCCCGGCGGCGTACTGCTCGTCGCCCGGTGCAAAGTAATAGATTTTTCCAACGCGCTTGAAGCGCACTCCGATAATATCAATCAAAGCAGGGGAATCCTTTCTATAGGGCGAAATACTGGGCAAAAAGACCCAGAGCATGGGCGGGAGGGACATTCCCCTCAAGAAGCGTACGCATCCGGGCAATGATTTCAGACAGCCGCGCAAGGTCACGGGACGCGCCGTCGGACGTCATCTGCTGCAGTATCCTTTTCGACAGGGCGGAGAGGATGCGCTCGCAGTCATCGCGTGTGAGCTTGTTTTCAGCCAGAACAACGCGCCACAGCCCGAGCTCGTCCCCGCGAAGCGCCGCATCCAGCAGGGCGCGTGCGGTCTCATCCGCATGGCCGCTCTCCTCCGAAAGACTCCGCTCGTAGAGCGAGGCCGCCGTTTCCGGGTAGCCGTCCGCCTCCGCAAGACTTGCCTTAAGCGTCGGGACATCGGCATCCGGGAAGCGCTCCCGCAGGATCGCAAGCGCCGTTTCCTCATCCGGCGGCTGGCAGGTGAGCTTCAGACAGCGCGAAAGCACGGTCGGAAGCAGAGGACTTTCCTGCTCGCACAGCAGGAAAAAGTAGACGGGTGGATCCTCAAGAAGCTTCAGAAGGGCATTCTGTGCCTGTATATTCAAATTTTGCGCATGAGCGAGAATAAAGACGCGCGTATCGGCTTCGGTAGGCGTGAGAAAGGCCGCATCGCGCAGATCGCGCACCCGTCCGACCTTGAATTCCTCGTCCCCGTAATCATAGAGCACGATATCGGGATGCTCACCGCGCAGCGCTCTTCCGGAGGAATCATCCAGAAGCACTTCCGCACAGGCAAGTGCCAGAGCCCGCTTGCCGGCGCCTGCGGGTCCGGAAATCAGCACGGCGCGGGACAGCGTGCCCGAGGCGAGAGCCCGCGACAGAATGCTCCGGGCGTCCTGGTTGCCCATGACGCCCGGAAACTGCGGAAGCCGAAGCATTACAGATGCTGGAACTGATCCACGTTCAGCACGAAGACCGTTGCGCCGCCGACCGTGACCTCCACGGGCATGGAGGGGTAGTAGCCCACACCGAGCTCGCTTGTGGTCGGCATGACCTGACGGCGGCTGTGAGACTGCTTGTGGATGATGGCCAGAACCTTCGAGACCTTCTCATCCTCGACGCCTACGAGAATGGTCATATTGCCGGCTCGCAGGAAGCCGCCGGTTGTGGATAGCTTTGTCACGGAGTAGCCTTCCTGCATCAGTGCATTGACGACCAGATTGGCGTCATCCTGATTGATGATGGCGAGGATCATTTTCATAGTCTTCGATACCGCCTTTCTTACTTATTGTTTATCTGCAGGGCTTTTATCATATTATACACGAAACCGTGCAAAATAGCAAGTACACGTGCGCCGATTTTTGACCGATCAGCGGTACACCCGCTCGATCATGGCGTTTGCGTAGAGAGGGGATACCTCCAGCGTAACCGGATCGCCGACCTCGCACTGAATGGAGGAGACGTCCGCCACGCAGTGCAGCATGCCGATGTGTCCCAGCACGGTGGCCCGCTTGCCGCGGATGAGCACGGTAAAGCGGCGGCGGGAGAAGAGCTGCTTTACATCGTGCAGGATATAGCGCAGCTTGTCGCGCAGGCGGAACAGATCGCGGTCGCGCGCGATGCCGAAGCCGTCGGCGTAGCCGAAGGGAATCACGGCGACGCGGATGGCCTTTTTCGCGGTGAAGCCCGCTCCGTAGCCCACGGTCTGCCCCTCATGCAGCCAGCGAACCTGAATGACCTCGCTCGTGGCGTAGCCGACGGGCTGGAGTCCTGCGTTGTTCTTGAGCCTCATGGGAAGGCGTCCCGTGAATGCGGAGCCGATGCGTACGGCATCCATTTTCGAGATGTCGCCGCGGAAGAGGAATGCGGAGTTGGAGGCGTGGACACAGCCCGGATTGCATCCGGCCTCACGCAGCCGATCCGCGACTGCGAGGAAGGTATCGAGCTGCGTACGCGTCAGCTTCATATTGCAGAAGGCGCAGTTGAAGTGGGTATAGAGCCCCGTGATCGTAATGCGCTTCATGAAGCGGTAGATCTGGACGATGCGCTCAACCTCCTCGGGAAGGAAGCCGTAGCGTCCCATGCCGGTGTCGATCTTGATATGAGCCTCGACGAACTCGGCATGCTTTTCCGCGAGCCCGGACAGCAGCACGGCGTCGTCATAGGAGCCGATGGTTGCGACCGCATGGGAGTCGATGATGTCGGAGACATCCGCATCGGTGACAACGGGGCGCATGACCAGAATCTCCTCGTCGATGAAGCCCGCCATGCGCAGACGGATGGCGTCGGAGGGCTCCGTGACGGCAAAACGGTCGATGCCCTCATCACGCAGCACACGTGCAAGCTGAAGCATGCCAAGACCGTATCCGTTGCCCTTGAGCACGCCGTAGATGGCCTTGCCTCCGGCGCGTTTTTTCACGATATCGATGTTATTCTTAAGCCTGTCGCGCTCGACGATGTATTGTTTCATTGAGAGCTCCTTTTTTTCGCCCCCGGGGGCAATTTCACTGTTTGCAGGAAGCAAAGGAAAGCGCGCAGGGGGGACGATTATTTCGTCTCCTGCGCCGCCTCTCCCGCGGATTTTTCCGGTTCATGATGCTCTACCGGGTTGCGCTTGTTCTTCCAGTGCTGATACTTCTTGCGGGAAATCTCAGCCGTATGCCACAGCGCCGCCGTGGCCGGATGAATGCGCAGCTCCAGATCGCCGCAGAACTCGCAGAGATCTCCGTTGAAGCCCTTCTTGAACCGATAGAGACCGTAGAGGGGATTGTCCTCGGACAGATCGCCCGAGACGCCGCGGAAGTCATAGATGCGGCAGCCGGTTTCAATCGCCCAGCGGATCATCTCCCACTGCAGCAGGTAATTGGGCATAACATTGCGGTACTCGTTGGCCGACGCGCCGTAGAGATACCAGACCTTGTCCCCGTAATGGATGGCAAGCGTTCCGGCGACGGGCTTGCCCTCATAAAACGCCATGTAGAGCCGCGCATGCTCGCCCAGAGAGTCGAGAATGCGCTCGAAGTACCACGCCGGACGTGTGGCAAAGCCGTCGCGGGAGCCGGTTACGGACATGATGCGCGTGAACTCCTCCACCATTTCCTTGCCGCAGATGCGCACCTCGACGCCCTTGCGGATGGCAAGGCGGATGTTGTAGCGCGTCTTCTGCGTGAAGAAGGCCAGCATTTCCTCCTCCGTACGCCCCTCGATGGGCAGGCGGAAGACGAAGCGGGGCTGAATGCCGTCGAAGTTCTTTCCGTCGTCGTGACGGGTAAAGCCGAGCTTCTGGACAAGAGCGATAAATTCCTCGTCGGTCTTCAGAATGTCCGGATCCATGCGGAAGGTGAAGCCGTGGTGCTTTTTCGCAATCTCGCGGACGCCGTCCAGAAGATCGCGCAGCACGGCCTCGTCGTGAACATCGCAGACGGGGCCGCGTCCGGCATACAGCAGTGTCTGGTTCAGCACGGGAATGCGGCGCACGAGGACGCCGAGCGCACCGCGGATTTCGCCGGACTCATCGCGCGAGAGAACGCCCTCCCAGCTCCATGCGGATTTGACCCCGGCCCACTCGGTTGACTGCATGAAATGTCCCTTCGGGGAATGCTCGACATAGTTTTCATATGCGTCGCGTGTCGCGGCGCTCACCAGCTCGTACAAGAGAAAGTCCCTCCAAATATGAAATCACGAATTACTGCGCAAAAGGCAGGGAAATGGTCACGTTTGTACCCTCACCGGGAGCGGATTGAATATCGAGACGGCCTCCGTGCAGACGAACGATCTCGTCCGCAACGGCGAGGCCGATGCCATTGCCGCGCGCCTTGGAGCTGCCCTTATAGAAGCGCTCGAGCACGTGGGGGAGCTCCTCCGGCGGGATGCCCTGACCGAAGTCGCGGATGGAGATGTCGACGGTCGCGGCGCCTACCGCAGCGGTCACCAGGATGCGCCGTCCGTCCCCGCCGTGCTTGCGGGCATTGTCGAGTATGTTCAGGAAAACCTGCCGCAGACGGGCGCGGTCGCAGACGATTTCCGGGAAATCCTCGTCCTCGTGGAACTCCAGCGTCATGCCTTCGCGCTGCAGCGTATCCATATACATGAATACCACGTCCTCAAGGTCGGGCATGATGTCGGCACGCTCCATGTTCATGCGCAGATCGCCGCGCTCCATGCGCGAAAAGTCCAGAAGATCCTCGACCATGGAGGTAAGCCGCGCCGCCTCGTCGCGGATGATCGTAAGGCCGCGCTCCAGCTCTGCGGGGTCGCTCAGTCCTCCGGACAGCAGTGTCTCGCTCCAGCCTCCGATGGCGGTCAGCGGCGTGCGGAGCTCATGGGAGATGGAGGAAATGAAGTCGTTTTTCGTCTGCTCGGCGCGGCTGATGGCGTCGGACATGTGATTGATCGTCTCGCAGAGCGTTCCGATTTCGTTGGAATACAGCGGAGCGATGTGCACACCGTAGCGTCCCTGCGCGATCTGCATGGCGGTATCGTTGATCTGCGTCAGCGGCGTCAGAATGGAGCGCAGGAAGTAGGTATTGGTCAGGATGACGACGGCCAGAATGAATACGCAGATGAGCAGCGAAAAGAGAATATAGGTCGTCATGCGATGCTCGAAGCTTTTCAGGGAGCTGACGCATCGGATGAAGGCCACGATCTCCCCGGACGGGTAGACGATGGGAGCGGAGACGGCCAGAATCTCCTCGCCGCTGTCGGAATCCTTTCCGCGCCAGGACGAGGAGGCCGAGCCGCGCATGGCTGCCGTAAGGTCCTCCGTCTGAATCGAGAGGCCAGCGGCAAAGCCGGACGTGGAATAGACCACGCGGCCGGATTTGTCCAGGAACTGCAGCTCCACGCGGTCGCGGTCGCTGTAGC
>CAVGLF010000060.1:9410-11291 GCA_963630045.1 Butyricicoccaceae bacterium
CTGTAGCCCTCGATATAGGCCTTCGCCCCGGAATACAGCTCGGAATCGGAGGCGTTGGCGTACTGGTTGAAGAAATTGACGGCCGAGCCAACGCGGTTTGTCAGACTCGAGCGCATGCCGGACAGCAGAAGGCTGGACATGGCCACACAGAAGACGCTTGCGGAAATCACCAGAATGAGTATGACGACGGGCAATGTCTGCGCAAGCCACTGCGTCCGGATGCTGCGCTCATGCATCGGACGCGGCACCTCGTCCGCAGAGGCAAGCTCGGGCTGGGCAAGCTCAGCAGGAATTTCGGCGGGGACATTTTCCCGGGCGCCGTGCTGCCTGCGAAAGCTGCCGAAGCGGATGCGGCCTAGGCTTCCCATTTATATCCGAAGCCCCATACGGTGGTGATATAGCGAGGATTGGCCGGATCCTCCTCGAGCTTGATGCGCAGCCGGCGGATATTGACGTCTACGATCTTTAAGTCTCCGTAGTAATCCGCACCCCAGACCGTGCGCAGGATCTCCTCCCGGGACATGGCGCGTGACGGATTCTCCAGAAAGGTTTTCATGATCATGAATTCCACCTGCGTCAGCTCGATGCGCGTGTCGTTCTTCGTCAGCGTCCGGCTCTTCACATTGAGCGCGAAGGGCGGGGAGAGAAGCTCATCGGACTGCGCGGTGGAGCCGGTCAGCCGCCGCATGAGTGCATCGATGCGTGCCGTAAGCTCGGCGGGGGAAAAGGGCTTTGTGATATAGTCATCCGCTCCGGTCATGAGTCCCATGACCTTGTCCATTTCCTGGGCACGGGCGGTGAGCATGATGATGCCGATTTCGGAGCCGCGGGCGCGGACTCTGCGGCAGATTTCGTATCCGTCGATGCCCGGCAGCATGACATCCACGACCATCAGCATGATGTCGGGATTCTGCGCCCAGATTTCAAAGGCCTCCTCTCCGGAGCCCGCTTCGACAACGGCATAGCCGGCGCGCTTCAGATTGATGACGATGAAGCCCCGGATGGACGCTTCGTCCTCTATGACAAGTATCTTACGCATTCGATTCAAGTCACCCCTCGTTTCATTACGGGAATCAGTTCAGGCGGAAGCTCTGTGAAAGTCCGTCATAGGTCATGATCTGCTCGGATTCCCCGACATACAGCGCCGCGGCATAGATGCGCGTGGTCGTACGCGCCAGTTCAAAGAGATCACGCTCCAGCATGGATTTCGTCCGCTCGCTTCCGCTCAGGATGAAAAGCTCCCACAAGGCGCTGCCGGGCTGTTCGGTTTCGCTGTTGTATTCGCGGAAGAGATAGGAGGTAATGCCCGCCTCGGAGGTTCCGACGGTCATGGTGATGCTCGGAATGAGCGTTTCGTCCATGACGAAATACCACTCGCTGTCTGCGGCGGTATAGGCGGAAAATTTCTTTTCCAGGCGTCCTTCCTCACTCACGCCGCACCAGTCGATGCACAGGCAGCGCGAGGAGCCGGGAAGATACGCCGCGTGGGGAATCTCCAGCACGCCGTCGCCGTCAATGTCGCACGATGTGTAGTAACCGGGTCGGTAGGTAGATGCACTCTCATCTGCGGAATCGGAGCAGGTGATGTTGGTAAGCTGCCCCGAGGTGTAGACGAGGACGTCGGTGATCATGCCGGACAGTCCGTCCGTAAGCTCCCCGGAGATCTGCGCATCGACCACGGCTCCGCTGAAATCGCCGCCCAGCGCATCGAAGACGATGCGCTCCGGAGCGGAGACGCCCCGTGTCAGCGGCGCGGTTCCGATCACACTGAGACGTCCGGACACGGAGGCCAGCAGCACAGCGCTTCCGGATTCTGCCGCCGAATGCCGCAGGACGAGGAGCTCATCGGAGCCGTCGGTGTCAAAATCAGCGGCACAGAGC
>CAVGLF010000061.1:0-11268 GCA_963630045.1 Butyricicoccaceae bacterium
CCCCCTTCTCGCGCGGGGAGCGCCCCGAACCCCCGTTTTTTCGCCTTCGGGGGAGCCTCCCGGGGGACTGCCGTGGGGACTCAAACTTTTTTGAATCGGGGGAAACCCCCGAACCCCCTTTTCGCGCACTCGCGGGAGCCTCCGAGCCCCTTTTTCGCGCACTCGCGGGAGCCTCCCGAACCCCTTTTTGCGCCTGCGCGGGGAGCCCCCCGACCCCCTTTTGGCGCGCGGGGGGCGGGGGACTTTCCCGCAAATATCTCTTGAAAAATCCCGCATGATGCGGTACAATATCCTTGCATATGTATGTCTGCCGCAAACGTATCGGAGCACCCCGCGGAGGGGAAAGACTCCCGTGCGCGCGCGGAGGGCAATTCCCCTTTTGGAAGAGGGGACAAAACACGAAAAGGAGGCGGAGGAGAGAGCCGTGAATCGGACGGAGCTATCCGGATCCCGGAGCGTGCGCGCCGTGCGCGGATGCATGCTCGATGTACTCATTGCGCTGATTCCCGTGCTGTCCGTGTCCGTCTTCACCTTCGGACTGCGCGTGCTGACCGTGACGGCGGTGAGCGCTGCGGCGGCTGTCGCGGCAGAGTGCCTGTGGTGCCTTGCACGGCACAGCCGGCAGAGCGCGGACGACCTGTCCGCCGTTGTGACGGGCGTGCTGTGGGCCTGCTGCCTTCCGGCAGGTGTGCCGGTCGCGCTCGCGGCTGCGGGTGCCGCGCTCGCCATCCTCATCCGTCAGATCTACGGAGGGCGGGGACGGAATCTCTTCAACCCCGCGCTGACGGCGTACTGTATCATGGCATCGGTGCTGACGGAGCGGATGACCTCCTTTACCGCGCCGGAGGGCGGGTATTCGTGGCGGGCGCTCTTCTCCGCAGCGTACGGAGCCGAGCTGTCCGCACTCAAGACGCCGGGTGCGCTTCTGTCCGGCGGCCTTCCGAGCCTTCTTCTGGGACAGCATGCGGGTGCCATCGGAGAGACCTGCGCCGCCGCACTCTGCGTCGGAGCGGCATACCTCATCGGACGGGGAGTCATCTCGTGGCGCATTCCCGCGGCCTTCGCCGGCACGGCGGCATGTCTGTCGTTCCTCTTCCCGCAGGGCGGACTCTCCGGCGCGGAGTACTGCGCGGCGGCGCTGTGCGGCGGGGGACTGCTGTTCTCGGCCGTGTTCATGGCGACGGATCCCGTGACCTCACCCCGTACGCCCGCGGGGCAGCTGCTGTACGGCTGCGGCTGCGGCGTGCTGACGGTGCTCATCCGCTGCTTCGGCACCTTTCCGGAGGGTACGTATTTTGCCGTACTTGTGATGAATGCGCTGCGCGACGTGTCGGACGAGGCCGGACGCGCATTTACGCCGCAGGAAAAGCCCGCAATGCCTGAAACGGCCGCGCCTGCGGAAGAAATTCCCGCAGAGGAGGAGACTCCCGCACCGGAGGAAGCCCCCGCACCGGAGGAAGCCCCCGCGCAGGAGGAACCCCCCGCACAGGAGGAGACTCCCGCGCAGGAGGAGCCCCCCGCACCGGAGGAAGCTCCCGCACAGGAGGAAGCCCCCACAGAGGAGAAAGCTCCCGCACCGGAGGAAGCTCCCGCACCGGAGGAGACTCCCGCACCGGAGGAAGCCCCCGCACAGGAGGACGATCCCGCGGGGGAGACATTCCCGGAGGAGTGAACATAAAAGCGGACAGGAAAGGAGGCATGCGGGAGCATGAAAATTCTCATAAAACGGCTGTCGCCGGACGTCATCCGCGAGCTGCGGGGCGAAAATGCGCGGCGTACGGAGCTTCTTGCGATGTGCTGCATGCTTCCGATCGTGCGCTCCGCGCGTACGGGGCTGGTACAGGGACTGACCTGTACCGCCGTGCTCTGCGGCACGGCCGCGGTGCTCGCCCTGCTGCGGCGCAGGCTGCCGGGAACCGTACGAAGCATGCTGGGCATCATGACGGCGGCGTGGCTTGCGGCGGCGGCGCGGCTGCCTGCGGGACTGCTCGACCCGGACTTTGCGGCGGCGGGGCTGATGATTCCGCTGACCGTGACGGCCTGCGTGATTCTGCTGCGGCCGGGAGCCTCTGCGCCGGGAAATGCGCCGGGACGCGCGGCACTGAGCGGGCTTGTGACGGGGCTGGAGTTTGCCGCGGCGGTCTTCGCCCTCGGCGCACTGCGCGAGATCCTGGGCTCGGGCACGTTCTGGAGCATTCCGCTCTTCGGAAGAGCCTTCCGGGGCGCGGAGCTTTTCCTGCAGACCTCCGGCGGTTTGCTGCTGCTGCTTCCGGCGGCGCTCTGCGTTGAGGCGGGGAAAAGCCGGAGACCGGAAAAGGAGGAGCAGGCATGACGGTATCGGAGATGCTGACCACGGCGCTCTGCGTGATTCTGGCGCAGAACCTCGCCATGGTGAAGCTGGACGGCATACGGCCTCTTCCGGATGCCGGCAGACGGGGCTCCGACACGTTTCAGATGGGCGCGGCGGTGACGCTCGGCATGGTGCTCTGCGCCGCCTGCACCTGCGCCGTGCGGCGGCTGCTCCTCGAGCCTTTTGGGCTTGGGGCATGGGACGTGCTCGTGTTCATCCTTGCGGCGGCGGCTCTGGGCGCTCTTGCCTCCGTGACGGCGAAAAGATGGGCGCGGGGACGCCGGTATGATTCGGAAATCGCGCTGTGCACCGTCAACTGTGCGGCACTCGGCGCGGTGCTGCCGGCGGGAGCGCAGAGCGCGCCGCAGTACATCGGCGGCGCGGCGGCGGCGGGCATCGCCTTTCTCATCGTGCTGACGGCCTTCGCCTCGCTGGAAAAAAGGCTGGAGGACGCAGAGTACCCCCGCGCATTCGAGGGACTGCCCGTGACACTCGTGACGGCGGCCGTTCTGGCGGCGGCCTTCATGGGCTTTTCGGGGATACAGATCGGATAAATAAGACTCGCTCCCTTTTTCCCGTCTGCCGCAGGCAAGCCGTGCGGAGGACGGACGGGGATGGGAGAAAAAAGGAATACATCGCAAAATAACGGGAGAGAATCCATGGCATATCGCAGCTACCGGGGGGACACAGGGAAAAAATGGGGAAGGATCGCGGGAATGGCCGCGGGCTTTTTTCTGATTACCGTAGCCGTCGTCGGATGGTTCCTGATCCAGGACGCCATCGTATTCACGGCGGACGGCATGCGCTTTGAGCCGGGCTCCCTTTTCACGACAAAGGAGGAGCGGGCGGCGGACGGAGCCGTGGAGATCGCGCTGCCGCGCGCCACGACCTCCGCTGCGGTGACGGAGGCGGCGGTGGAGTTTGCCCCGACGGTCTCGCCCTCCCTGAATGTGGAGGAGGGGGAGCGCCCCGAGGGAGCGCTGCAGACGGCTGCCGGACGGCTTCTGACATCCTCCATGATCTCGACGGAGAACTTTGCCCGTACGGCAAAGCTGCTGGCTGAGACGGGGGAGACGATGGTGCTGATCGACCTGAAGGACGCGTCGGGCGAGCTTGCGTATCAGTCGGGCAGCTCGCTTGCCTCCCGCGCGGGCGCGAATGCGTCCTCGACGGCGGATTTCTACCTGCGCGACGCCGTGACAACGCTGCAGGAGAACGGAATCCGGGTCTTTGCGCGCATCAGCTGTGTCGAGGACAGCTGCCTTGCGGCGTTGGACGAGACGCTCTGCCTGTACAACGAATCGGGCACGGCGCTGCACGATGCACAGGGCTACGCTCTTATCGATCCCGGACAGAAGTCGGTGCGCGATTATCTCGTGTCCATTGCCACGGAGATCGCGGCGATGGGCTTTGACGGACTGGTGCTGGACAACGTATACCTGCCGCAGAGCGCGGATGCGTCTCAGGATTCCCTGGCGGAGCTGGTGCGCGGCATCAAAAACGTAATGGGGTCCGCGGAGCTCGGAGTCGTGCTCTGCCGGGCGGACGGGCTGATTCAGCCCGAAGCAATCAGCGAGTATATGGATGCCGCGTGGGGCGATCTATCCGCTCCGGGCGTCCAGTATTCCATAGATGAGGCCGGGCGCCTCTATCAAAAATGAAACATCGGAGGATCAACATGAAGGACAGATTGAGAGTCGGCTACGTAGGTCTCGGCGGACGCGGACAGGGTCAGATGAGCCTGTCGCTGGATATGGACGATATCGATGTCGTAGCCGTATGCGATGTATATGAGGACCGCGTGCAAAAGGGACTGGACATCATCCGCGAGAAGCGCCCGGATCTGACGCCCGAGGGATACAGCGATTACCGCAAGCTCGTGGCGCGTCCCGACCTGGACGCCGTAGTCATCACCTCCTCGTGGCAGACCCATGCGCGGATTGCCGAGGCGGCGATGCGCGCGGGCAAGTACGCGGCCTTCGAGGTCGGCGGCGCCTCCAGCATCGAGGAGTGCTGGAGACTCGTGCGCGCCTATGAGGAGACCGGCGTGCCCTGCATGATGCTGGAGAACTGCTGCTACAACCGCGAGGAGATGGCGCTTCTGAACATGGTCCGGCAGAACATGTTCGGCGAGCTCATCCACATGGACGGTGCGTACGCCCATGACCTGCGCGATGAGATTACGGGAGGACTCATCAACCGTCACTACCGCTTCCGCAACTTCCAGCGCCGCAACGGCGATCTCTACCCGACGCATGCGCTGGGCCCGATCGCGAACATGCTCTCCATCAACCGCGGCAACCGCTTCCTCATGCTCACCAGCATGGCCTCCAAGGCCCGCGGCCTGCATGACTACTCCGAACGCATCTACGGCAAGGAGCATGAGTACGCCAAGATCAACTGGAACGAGGGCGACATCGTGACCACCCTCATCAAGTGCGCCAACGGCGAGACCATCCGCCTGCGTCATGACGATACGCTGGTGCGCATGTACTCCCGTGAGCTCGCCGTACGCGGCGTGCACGGCGCGTATCAGGAGGACGGCGACCGCTATGTCATCGAGGACGGCAAGCCGCAGACGGAGGGCAGCTGGGGTCATCAGTGGCTGAAGTTCTCCGACGATCTGCCGAAGTTCGAGCATCCGCTGTGGAAGTGGTTCCAGGCGGCCGGCGTCAGAGGCGGTCACGGCGGCATGGACTACCTCGTCCAGCGCGCGTTCTATGAAGCCGTCATGGCCGGCACCCAGACCCCCATCGACGTCTACGATGCCGCGTCGTGGATGAGCATCACCACCCTGTCCGAGCAGAGCGTCGCCATGGGCTCCATGCCCGTTCCGATCCCGGACTTCACAAACGGCCTGTGGCTCGACCGCGGCCCGGATCCCGCGTCCCGCTACAGCCTGGACGACGTGCACTACGATCTGTTCTGAGCATATCCCCTCCTGAGGGGGAATATAAATACATGGAAAACCTGCAGCTTTACAAATTGGGGCTGCAGGTTTCTTTTTCCTTTTTGTGAACGGAAAAAAGTGATATGCGCGGGATTTCCCACACCTTCGCCCCATTGCAATTGAGAAAAAAGTGTGCTATACTACGCGCAGAACAGATCCCTTGCAGAGAACGGAGGAACAAGAACATGAAGAAGAATCTGGTAGTCATCGGATACGGCGGCATGGGCGGCTGGCATACGCAGAAGGCGCTGGCGAGCGATGTCGTGAATTTGAAGGGTATTTATGATATAAAGGAGGAGCGCCGCGAGCTCGCGCGTTCCCGCGGCATCTTTGCCTATGAGAGCTTCGAGGACGTGCTGAAGGATCCCGAGGTCGATCTCGTCACCGTCGCCATCCCGAACGATCAGCATCCGTCCGTGGTCATCCGCGCGCTGGAGGGCGGCAAGAACGTCATCTGCGAAAAGCCCGTAGCCATCACGTCCGCGGAGCTCCAGAGCATGATCGATGCGGCGAACCGCTCGGGCAAGCTCTTCACCGTCCATCAGAACCGCCGCTGGGACGTTGACTTCCTCGCGATGAAGCATCTCCTCACCACCGGCGAGCTCGGCGACATGGTGCGCATCGAGTCCCGCATCCACGGCTCCCGCGGCATCCCGAGCGACTGGAGAGGCCAGAAGGCCTACGGCGGCGGCATGCTCTATGACTGGGGCGTGCATCTCATCGACCAGATCCTGCAGCTCACCGACGAGAAGGTCGCCTATGTCTACTGCACGCTGGAGAACATCACCAACGACGAAGTCGACGACGGCTTCCATCTCGAAATCACCTTCGAGTCCGGCAAGACCGCGCTGGTCGAGGTCGGCACGCTGAACTTCATCGCCATGCCGCGCTTCTACCTCAAGTGCAGAAACGGCACCGCGCTCATCTCCGACTGGCGCGAGAATACGAAGATCGTCCGCTGCAAGTACTGGCACGAAAGCGATGTCCTGCCCGTCGAGACGGCGGCCGGACTCACCAAGACCATGGCGCCGCGCGATGACGTGACGACCGATACCTATGAGTTCGAGCGTCCGCAGTCCGATGTCCACGACTTCTACCGCAACGTCTGCCTCGCCATCGACGGAAAGGCGGAGCAGCTTGTCACCCACGCGCAGGTCATGCGCGTCCTGCGCCTGATCGAGGCGTCCTTCAAGTCCGCGGAGCTCGGACAGCGCGTGAGCTTCGAATAAGCCTTTTTTCCCCCCAGTCCGGAGCTGTTTTTTGAATACAGACGGCAAAAAAGAGGAATCCCCGTATGGTCGGGGACTCCTCTTTTTTTTATCAAAGCCTGAAAAAAGCCGAGGCTTTTGAGCCTTTTTTTATTCATGGCCGGGGAGGGGAAAAACGGGCACAAGCCGTGCGGCGCGTTTTCCGTGCGGGAGCTGGGGGAGAGGGAAGCGTTACAGCCCTTCGCGCATTCTGAGGCAGGCCTCGGCGGTTGCCTCGTGCGTGCCGAAGGCCGTGAGGCGGAAGTAGCCTTCGCCGGACGCTCCGAAGCCCGCGCCGGGCGTTCCGGCGATCTGAAGCGTCTCGAGCAGCCAGTCGAAGAAGCGCCACGAGTCCATCCCGCGCGTCGTCTGCATCCAGATATAGGGCGAGGAGGTGCCGCCGGTGAAAAAGATGCCGCGGTCGGAGAGAACCTGTGCGATCATACGGGCGTTTTCCATGTAATAGTCGACGGATTCCATGCACTCGGCGATGCCCGCGGGCGAGAGAGCGGCTTCGGCGGCGCGCTGGACGACGTAGGAGACGCCGTTGAATTTCGTCGCCTGACGGCGCTCCCACAGGGCGCGCAGATGTACGCCGGAGGCCTCGAGCGTGCCGGGGACGACCGTCCAGCCGCAGCGCACGCCGGTGAAGCCCGCCGTCTTCGACAGGCTGCAGATCTCGACGGCGCAGAGCTCGGCGCCGGGGATCGCATAGATCGTATGCGGCTGATCTCCGCGGATGTACGCCTCATACGCCGAATCGAAGAGGATGAGGGAGCCCGTCTCCAGGGCGTAGCTCACCCATTCCGTGAGTCCCTCGCGCGTGTAGACGGCGCCCGTGGGATTGTTCGGGGAGCACAGGTAGATGACGGCGGTTTTTCCCTGCATTCCGGCGGGAATGTCCCGGGGCAGGGGCGCAAAGCCGTTTCCGGCGGTGGAGGGAATGAGGCAGATGCGGCGGCCGCTCATGATGTTGGAGTCGACGTAGACGGGGTAGACAGGATCGGGGATGAGGACATCGTTGTCGCCCAGAATCCCGACGAGGTTGCCCAGGTCGCACTTCGCGCCGTCGCTGACGAAGATATCCTCGGGGGAGACCGTCACGGGGCCGATCTCGGCGTAGCGCGCGGCGATGGCCCGGCGCAGGAAGTCATATCCGTACTCCGGCGCGTAGCCGCGGAAGGTGCGGGCATCGAGAAGCTCGTCTGCCGCCGTCTTCATCGCCTGCACAACGACGGGGGACAGGGGGCGCGTGACATCGCCGATCCCGAGGCGGATGACGCGGAGGTCGGGATGCGCCGCAGCATAGGCGCGTACGCGCCGCCCGGTCTCGGAGAAGAGGTAGCTTTCGCCGAGGTTTTTATAATTTTCGTTGATCTGAATCTTCATGGGGAAAATCACGGCTTCCTTTTTTGAAAAATAAGAAAATCCATCCCCCGGGGAGTCATAAAAGGGGGGATGGACAGTTCTTTTTGCATCAATCGTCCTCGTCCGTATGGTAGACGCCGCTGTAGACCTCGCACGCGGGACCCTCCATGGTGATGCCCAGGTCGCGGCTGACGGTGATCTTCAGGGTGCCGCCGACAAGGCGCACCTCGATGGGGGTTTCGTAGCGGCAGAGGCCGTTGAGGACGGCGGCGGCCGCGGCGGCGCAGGCACCCGTGCCGCAGGCGTAGGTCTCGCCCGAGCCGCGCTCCCACACGCGCATCTCCAGCGTGCAGGGGTCAAGCACGCGCACGAATTCCGTGTTGACGCGCTCGGGGAAGATGGGATGATGCTCAAACTCGGGGCCGATGCGCTCGAGGTCGAGCGTGTCCGGAGACTCGTTTGAGAAGACGACGGCATGGGGATTGCCCATGGAGACCGCTGTGACGCGGTACTCCCGCCCGCCGGCGGTTAAGGGCGCGGAGATCATCGCGGGTTCGGAGTACAGGACGGGGATGCTCGGGCAGTCGATAACGGCGCGCCCCATCATGACGATGGCTCCGGTGCAGCGGCGCCCGTCCGTCAGCAGCGTGAGCGTCTTCGTCCCGGAGAGCGTCTCGATGCGTACGCTTCGGGAGGAGACCAGTCCGCGGTCGCACAGGAACTTGCCCACGCAGCGGATGGCATTGCCGCACATCTTCCCCTCCGAGCCATCGGCGTTGAACATGCGCATCTTCGCATCGTTTGCGGGATCATCCGGGCGGCAGATGCAGACAATTCCGTCCGCGCCCACGGAAAAGTGCCGGCGCGACATCTTTCGGGCCAGCTCGGAAATATTCTCCGGAACGGGCGTCCGGATACAGTCGAGATAGATGTAGTCGTTTGCACAGCCGTGCATCTTCGTAAAATGAATGTCCGACATGACGGTTTATGTATGCTCCTTTCCGCGCATTCGGGGATGAATCCCCTCGATAAGCGTATTATAGCACGGGAGGAACGGCACTTCAATTCACGAATCTGCAGTTTTTTGGACGGCTTCCTGCAAAAATTTCCGGCTAATTGACGCCCTGACCCAAAAAATCCCCGGGCCGCGGGACTCATGCTGAAGAGTCCGCAGCCCGGGGAATGCAAAAACAGCAGCAGGGACGGCAGGACGCGGGCGGTTACTTTTTCCTGAAGGAGGAGCGCTTTTCGGTGCCTGCCAGCAGTCGGCCGATGTTTGCACGATGCAGGAAGATTTCGCCCGCGGCGAGAATGACCGCGACCAGCGTATACCACCACGGATCGGGGTGGAAGATGAACATCATCACGGGCACAAGCGCCGCCGCCGTGATGGAGCCTAAGGACACCAGCCCCGACAGCGAGACGATGACGATGAAGACGAAGAGCGCGACCGCCAGAATGCGCCAGTCGAAAATCAGCAGCACGGCGGCGGTGGTCAGAATGCCCTTTCCTCCGCGAAAGCCGAAGTAGAGCGGGAAGACATGCCCCAGAATGACGAAGAAGAACGCGATGAGCTCGCCGTCCTTGCCCATGAGGGAGCCCAGAAGCGCGGCGGCGATGCCCTTGGCGATGTCGCCCAGAAAAACGAGAGAGGCTTTTTTCGTGCCCATCACGCGCAGGGCATTCGTGGTGCCCGCGTTGCCGGAGCCGTAGTTGCGGATGTCGTCGCCCATGAAGATGCGGCTGACGATGACGGCGAAATTGATGCTGCCCAGCAGATAGGACACCACGGCGATGATGGCGGCCTTCAGGAGTGTCGGAAGCTCCACGGTGCTTATTCGTCCCCTTTCTGACGGATGGTCATGCGGATCGGAGTGCCGACAAAGCCGAACACCTCGCGCAGCTTGTTTTCAATGTACCGGCGGTAGGAATAGTGGAACAGCTCGATGTCGTTGCAGAACAGCACGAAATGCGGCGGACGCACGCCGGTCTGAGTCATGTAATAGACCTTCAGGCGGCGGCCCTTGTCCGTCGGCGGCTGCACGCGCGTGACGGCATCGCGCAGGATGTCGTTGAGCTGACCCGTCGAGATGCGCAGGGAGGTCTGCTCGTAGGCCGCGCGGATCATCGGGAAGAGGCGGTCGACGCGCTGCCCCGTCAGTGCGGAGATGAACGCGATCGGCGCGTAGGTCATGTACGAAAGCCCCGTGCGCACGCGGTTTTCGTAGTCCGCCATCGTGCGGGTGTCCTTCGTCACGAGATCCCACTTGTTGACGACGATGATGCAGGCCTTGCCGGATTCATGCGCAAAGCCCGCGACCTTGGTGTCCTGCTCCGTCACGCCGTCCTGGGCGTCGATGAGGATGAGACACACGTCGGCGCGTTCCACGGCCTGCATGGCGCGCATGACGCTGTACTTTTCGATCGGCTCGTCCACACGCGCCTGACGGCGCATGCCGGCGGTATCGATGAAGACATAGCGTCCGGTTTCGTTCTCAAAGGGGGTATCGACGGCATCGCGCGTGGTGCCGGCGATGTTCGACACGATGACGCGCTCGGAGCCCAGGATGCAGTTGATGAGGCTGGACTTTCCGGCATTCGGCTTGCCGATGACGGCAACGCGGATGACGCCGTCCTCGGGCTCGGGCTCGGGGATATCCTCGGGGAAGTGCTGGTAGCAGGCATCGAGCAGCTCGCCGGTGCCGTGACCGTGCAGCGCGGAAACCGCGATCGGGTCGCCTAAGGCGAGCTTGTAGAACTCATAGAACTCCGGCGGGGGCTCACCCACGGAGTCGGCCTTATTGACGGCCAGAACGACGGGCTTTCCCGAGCGGCGCAGCATGGCGGCGATGTCCTCGTCCGCGGCGGTGACGCCCGTGCGCACATCCGTCAGAAGGACGATGACATCCGCCTCATCGATGGCGGCCAGCGCCTGACGGCGCATGAAGCGCAGCATCTCGTCATCGGTATGGGGCTCGATGCCTCCGGTATCCGCGAGGAGGAACTCGCGGCCGCGCCACTGGATGGGCACATAGAGACGGTCGCGGGTGACGCCCGGCGTGTCCTCAACGATGGACAGCCGCCGCCCCGCGAGGCGGTTAAACAGCAGGGACTTTCCGACGTTCGGGCGTCCCACAATGGATACAATCGGCGTTGACATGGCAAAAAGTTTCCTTATCATTGATATTACCCTCAAGTATACCGATAATTTACGCGGTTGTCAACTCCGGCACCAGAAATTTCCCCCGTCAGGAGCCCCCGAGGCACCTTCAGCCCCCGCTGCTTTGGGTTTTCTCCATCGCCGAAGACTGCGTACTGTATCCTTACGAAGTTTTCCTGCTATAGGAAAACTT
>CAVGLF010000062.1:0-11095 GCA_963630045.1 Butyricicoccaceae bacterium
ACCCCGAGCTGCGCATCCTGTCGGAATCCGATGAGGCGGGCGTGTATCTCGTTGCCAGTGAGGACGGACGCCGCATCTTCGTGACGGGACACTCGGAGTATGACGCGGACACGCTGGCGTTCGAGTACTTCCGCGACCAGTCGAAGGGGCTTTCCATCAAGCCGCCGCGGCACTACTTCCCCGGAGACGATCCGACGCAGCCGCCGCACGTCACCTGGCGCGCGCACGGTACGCTGCTGTTCACAAACTGGCTCAACTACTACGTCTACCAGTCCACGCCCTATGACCTAAGCGAGCTGGAAAGGCTGTAAATTCACGTATCCGTACAACGGTCTGTACAAAAAAGAAAACGGACGCACGCGGGAGGGAAAACATGCACCCGTGTGCGTCCGATATATTTTATTTAGGCACCGTACATCCGCCCGATGAGGAAGCAGACAAGCCTTGTGGGGAGAATGCGGTTCAGAAAGAGAAAGAGCCTGTAGCTTCCCCCGACCGCGGACAGCGGCCGGGGATTTTTTGCATTCGCGCGGGCGAGGATGACGCGTGCCACGGCCTCGGGCGGCATGCCGCGCCGTTCATCGCGCTCCATGGAGGCGACGGAGGCCGCGATGCGTCCGCCGTAGAGGGCGGCATCGGCCTCGCTTTTGACGCGCGCATCGGTGAAGCCCGTGCGGACATCCCCGGGCATGACGGCGCATACGCGCACGCCCAGAGGGGCAAGCTCCGTGCGCAGCGCCAGCGTATAGGAGTTCAGCGCGGCCTTTGTCGCGGAGTAATAGGCCTGGAAGGGGATGGGAAACGCCGCCGCAGCGGAGCTCACGACGACGAGGCAGGCGCCGCGCCCAAGCCCTGCCTCGCGGACGCAGCGGAACACGCCGAAGCAGTTGACGCCGAAGATTTTCAGAATGTCCTCCTCCGTGGCGGAGGCCGCCGCGCCGGAGATGCCCATGCCGGCGTTGCATACGAGCACGTCGATGCGCGTCTCCCGGCTGTGAATCTCCGCGAAGGCCTCCCGCACGGATTCCTCCGAGGAGACGTCGCAGGGCAGGTATGTGACGGCGGGGTCCGTCCCGGGATGCCGCGAAAGTCCGTAGACCGTGTACCCCGCCCCGGCGAAGCACCGCGCCGCCGCAGCTCCGATGCCGCCGGAGGCGCCCGTGATGACGCAGACCTTACGATTCACGGAGCACATCCCGGATGATATCCATCGCCTCGTCGAGCAGAGCCTCCGTATGCGTCGCCATCAGGCTGGAGCGCAGCAGGCACTCGCCCTCGGGCGCGGCGGGGGGCAGAACCGGGTTGACATAAACTCCGGCCTCGTAGAGCTTTTTGGCGACGGTGAGGGTGCGGATGGGATCGTAGGTATAGAAGGGAACGATGGGCGTGCAGACGCCGCCGTTGTCCTTCAGCGCGACGCCGCGCTGCTCGAGGCCCGTACGCATGTAGCGGGACAGCGCCGCCAGACGCTCCACGCGCTCCGGCTCGCGCCGGATGATCTGCAGGGACGCCAGAGCGGCGGCCGCCATGGCCGGCGGGATGGACGCGGAGAAGATGAAGGGACGGGAATTGTGGCGCACGTAATCGACGATGTAGCTTTTGGCGACCATGAAGCCGCCCAGGGAGGCAAGGGACTTCGAGAAGGTGCTCATCGTGATGTCCACCTCGTCCTCAAGGCCGAAGTAGCTGGCGGTGCCGCGTCCTCCCTTGCCGATGACGCCGAAGCCGTGCGCATCGTCCACCATGACGGCGGCGTTGTACTTTTTCGCAAGAGCCACGATCTCGGGGAGGCGCGCGATGTCGCCGGACATGCTGAACACGCCGTCGGTGACGATGAGCTTGCCGGACTCATACGGCAGAGCGGCGAGCCCGCGCTCCAGGTCCTCCATGTCGGAGTGACGGTAGCGGCGCATCTTGGCGTAGCTGAGACGGCAGCCGTCGTAGATGGAGGCGTGGTTTTCGCGGTCACAGAGGATGGTATCATGGCGGTCGGTGATGGCGCTGATGATGGCGAGATTGGTCTGGAAGCCGGTGGAGAAGGTGAGGGCGGCCTCCCGTCCCATGAAGTCCGCGAGCGCGTCCTCAAGCTCGATATGCAGGTCGAGCGTGCCGTTCAGGAAGCGGGAGCCGGAGCATCCCGTGCCGTAGCGATCCGTTGCGTCCTTCGCCGCGGCGATGACCTCGGGATGGACGGTCAGGCCGAGATAGTTGTTGGAGCCCAGCATGATGCGGCGCTGTCCCTCCATGATGACCTCGGTATCCTGGCGGGATTCCAGATGATGGAAGTAGGGGTAGAGTCCCTGTGCGCGGACGTCGTTTGCAGCCGTGAATTCGGCGCATTTGGTGAATAGCGACATGCATGTTCCTTTCTGCGGGCAAAAACCCGCCCTGTATATTTTACGGGAGACGGAGTACGGACACGAAAAAAGGGCTTCGTGGCGAATGCGCACACGAATCGGGAAATGGCCTGCCCGGAATAACGGGCGAAAAAAGAGTATTATTTAGCGTCTGCCGTACCTTTTGTCCCCTCTGCTTCCGATTATATCATCCCGGAAAAACGGGCTGCAAGGAAAAACGGGGCATAAATCGGGCAAAAATCAAAAAAATTTCACCGATTCCCCAAAAAGAAAAAGCGCTGCGCGGGGTACTGCAGGATAAATTGACTTGCATACGGGGACGAAATCTGATACAATGAGGATAATGATGCGCAAGGAGGGGTGCGGGCTGCTCCGCTCCGAAAGGAGTAAAAAAAGGGGGAGAGAGAGGCACACCTAGAATGCGCAGGGTGCTTTTTTTCGCCGAAATAAAGGAGGATGCTTTTTTATGTCCCTGGAGGTTGTTCGTCTGACGCCGGACGATTATGAAAACGAAGTCGATTTCATCAATCTTGTCTTTTCGCAGAACTCCGTACCGCATAATTTCGAGCGGCTCATGCCGCGCTGGGTGCGTCCCGAGGAGGTCGGACGCAACGTGGCCGTCAAGCGTGACGGACGCATCCGCGCCTGCATCATGGGCGCGCCGATGAACGTGCATGTGGCGGGCCGCAGGCTTCTGGTCTACGGCATCGGCAATGTCTCGACGCATCTTTCGGAGAGAGGCACGGGGCTCATGCGCATGGCGATGACGCGCACGCTGGAGGATATGCAGAAGGACGGAGCGGATCTCGCGGCGCTCGGCGGCATGCGCCAGCGCTACGGCTTCTACGGCTTCGAAACCTGCGGGAGCCACATCGCCTGCACCCTTACGTCCCACAACGTCCGTCACTCTGCCATCGAGGCACCCGACGTGCACTTCGAGCCCTTGAGCGGCTGGGACGATCCCGTCATGGCGGATATCCGGCGCCTCTACGAGTCCCAGCCCCTGTATACGGAGCGCGGAGACGACCGGGAGTTTTATCTGACGCTCACCATGTGGAACAACCTGCCCTTCGTCATCCGCCGTGCGGACGGAAGCTTCGCGGGATATCTGTGCACGGATGCGCGCTTCGGCGGCATCGTGGAGATCGGGCTGGAGGACGAAGCCTGGACGCTCGGCGTGCTGAAGGCGTGGATGGCGCTGCGCCATGTGGACAGCGTCCGCTTCTCGGTCTACGAATGGCAGCATGAGCTTCTGCGTGCGGCCTCCGCCGTCTGCAGCTCGTTTGATTCCGGAATCGACCACATGTACCGCGTGTTCCACTGGGACCGCGTGACCGATGCGCTGCTGGCTCTGCGCGCGTCCTGCACGCCGCTGCCCTCGGGAGAGGTCGTGCTGAAGATCGGCGAGTGGGGCAATCTCCTCATGCATGTCGGTGCGGACGGAAGCACGGAATGCAGCCGTACGGATCGCGCACCGGATGCCGGGCTCAGCGAATTTGAGGCCATGCGCGCCCTCTTCGGCCCCCTTGCACCCGGAGCGGCGGCGGCCTTCCCCGCGCGGACGGAGATGCTTCTGCGCGCCTGGTGCCCGCTGCCCCTCTCCTGGCACGGACTCGACAACGTCTGATCGGTTTGACACAGGCTTGATATGTGATTACACGCGTGAGGCTCCTGTTTTTGATGAGGCAAGAGCCTCACGCGCCGTATTTCGCGCTGTTTGTATGTCCCCCTCCCGGCAGCTGGGGCAAAAAACCAGAAAGTTCATAAAAAATCCACGGGAAAGGGAGAGAATGCCGCGCCCGTTCGTGGTATCCTAGGGAGAAGGCAAAGAATACGTGCAAAAGCAACGGAGGCGAAGGCAAACTTGATCCGAGTGTCCCATATATCCCGAACCTATCCCGGCATGCTGCTGCCCGCGCTGGATGACGTCTCGTTCCGAATCGAGGGCGCGGAGGTCTGCGGACTGCTGGGGCGCAACGGCGCGGGCAAGAGCACCGCGCTGAACATCCTCACGGGCTGTCTGCCCGCAACGTCCGGAAGCGTGGAGATCGACGGAATCGACCTGGAGGTCAATCCGACGGAGGCGAAGCGGCGCATAGGCTACGCGCCGGAGCTCCCGCCGCTGTATCCGGACATGACCCTTTCGGAATATCTGACCTTTGTGGCGCGGGCAAAATCCTGCGTGCATGTCAAAGACGAGATTGTGCGCGTCATGGAGGAGACCTCGACGCTCCGGCATGCGGGCACGCCGCTGCGCGCCCTTTCGCGCGGCAACCGTCAGCGCGCGGGCATTGCGCAGGCGCTTCTGGGCAATCCCGGGATCCTGATTCTGGACGAGCCGTCCATCGGCCTGGACCCCGAGCAGATCACGCGTCTGCGCGCGCTGATTGCGCGGCTGGGGCGGGATCACACGGTTCTCCTGTCCTCGCACATCCTCTCGGAGATCACGCTGCTGTGCGGGCGCATCCTGCTTCTGTCGCGGGGAAGGCTCGTCGCGGACGCCGCACCGGAGGAGCTGCTGCGGCGCACGGGCAAGGCCACGCTGGAGGAGGCCTTCCTTGAGCTGACCGCGGGAGACGAGGAGGACGGGGAAGAGACGGAGCTTCCTTCGCCGCGCCGTCCGCGAGGCCGCAGGAAGGGGGGACGCGCATGAGAGCCGTATTCCGGCGCGAGCTGCATGCCTTCTTCACAGGGATCACGGCACCGCTCTTCCTGTGCGTCGCGCTCATGCTGACGGGCATCTATACCGCCGTGCTGTGCTTTTCCGAAGGCTACGGCAATTTCGAGATCATTCTGTCGAATCTGTCCTATATTCTCCTCGTCCTGCTGCCCCTGCTGTCCATGCGCCTGTTTGCCTCGGAGGCGCGGGCGGGGACGGACAGACTGCTGCATGCGCTGCCCCTTCGTCCGACGCAGATCGTGCTGGGCAAGTATCTCGCGGCGGTCTGCGTCTATGGAATCTACTGCGCGCTGCTCTGCGCATACCCCGCACTGCTCTCGGCCTACGGGACGGTGAACATAAGGACGGCGTACTCCTCAATCGCGGGCTTCTTCCTTCTGGGATGCGCCCTGCTGGCGCTGGGATGCTTCTGCTCGAGTCTGACGGAGAATCCCGCGGTGGCGGCCGTCGCAACCTTTGCGGCGGGCTTTCTTTCCTACATCCTGCCCACAGTATCCGATTATCTCGCGGCGTCGGGCATGGCGGCCTTTGTGCTGTTCACCTTCGCCATAGCCGGGCTGGCGGTGCTCATCTATGTGCTGACGCATCGTGCGGTGCCGGCCATAGGCGCGGGCTTCGCGCTGGAGATTCCGCTTGCGGCCGTGCTGCTCCTCGATGCCTCGCTTCTGGACGGAGCGGTGCAGAGGGTTCTGGGCGCCTGCGCGCTGTTTTCAAGGCTCGATCCGTTCACCTACGGCGTATTCGACTGGACGGCGGTCGTCTACTACATCGGCGTATGCTTCCTGTTCGTGCTGCTCTGCGTCCTGCGCTTCGAGCGCACGGCGCGCTTTGGCGGCTACAGGACGGGGCTCGTCGTGCTGGCCTGCGGCTGCGTCCTTGCGGCGAACGTCCTTGTCACGGCGCTGCCCGCGTCGGTTACGAACATCGATACGACGGGAAGCGGCGTCTTCACGCTCTCGGACGAGGGAAGGAGCTTCCTTGAAGCGCTGGATACCCCTGTCACGGTCTGGAGGATTGCCGAGATCGGCGAGGAGGACGAAGGGCTCACGGAGCTGTTTGAGCAGTGCCGCGCCTGCACCTCGTACATCACCTTCGCCGACCGCGATCCCGTGCTGTATCCGTACTTCACATCGTCCTACACCTCCGACGCGCTTGAGTCCAACAGCCTCATCGTCACGGGCCCGGAACGTACGGAGATCGTGGACTTTCGGGCGGTCTACCTCACGGATTCCTCCGGAACCGGCTACTTCGACGGGGAGTCCGCACTCATCAGCGCCGTGCGCAACGTGACGACGGAGTCCCTGCCGGTGCTCTATACGCTCACGGGTCACGGCGAGACGGAGCCGGACGAGAGCCTTCGGCAGACGCTTGAAGGCCGCGGCTTCGACATACGCAGCTTAAGCCTCCCCGCACGGGACTCGGTGCCCGAGGACGCGGCGCTTGTGCTGATTCTCTCGCCCGCCGCCGATCTGACCGTCTCCGAGACGGAAAAGCTGGAGGCGTATCTGGAGCGGGGCGGACGCCTCCTCCTGTGTACGGATCTGCTGGCGGTCTCCACGCCGAATCTGGAGGCGCTGGCGGAATACGCGGGGCTGAAAATCGTCCCGGGACTCGTCGTCGAGGGAGATTCGGACTATCATCTGCAGGACTATCCGGCCTATCTGCTGCCCACGCTCGGCACGCATGAGATTTCCTCCGCCCTGCGGGAGGCGGGATACCGTGCGCTGATGCCCGTGGCGCATGCCCTCACGACGGCGGCCGACGCGCCGGAGGGCTGGACGTATTCCTCACTGCTTCGCACCTCGGACGCGGCCTACCGCAAGGAGGACGTGCTGTCCATCACGACCTTCGACCGGGAGACGGGCGATGAGCAGGGTGCCTGCGACGTGGCACTGGCGGCCGAGCATGAGGGCACGGGCGCGAGAATCGTCTGGTACGGCTCCAGCATGCTCCTGAACAGCACGGTGGACGAGGCCGTGTCCGGCGCAAACAGCGCGCTTTTCGTGAATTCCGCCCTCTGGCTTTCGGCGCAGGATACGGAGATGGGGATTCTGCCCCGCTCGCTGGCGGCGGACACGATACTCATGTCCGAGCAGGACGCCTCGCTGTGGAATGCCGTATGCGTCTACGCCGTACCGCTGGGCATCCTCCTGTGCGGGCTGGCCGTATGGGGCAGAAGACGCGGAAAACCGGGGAAGGGAGCGCGCCGCACATGACAAGACGCAGGATCATGATTCTGTACGCCGCGGTCTGCGGCGTTCTCACGGCAGCGGCCGCACTGGCGCTGCTTCTCACACGCACGCCTGCGGATGCCTCTGCGGAGCAGGCGGTGAGTGTGACGGATTTCGGCCTCACGGCCTTTGAAATCAGCATTGAGCATGACGGCGAGACCGTCACGCTTACGTCCGAAAACGACATCTGGATTCTGGACGGTGATGCATCCGCTCCGGCGGATCAGGACAAGGCTGGGGAGATCGCCCGGGCCGTATCCGCGCTGCCCGCGCTGCGCGCCTTTGAGCCGGAGGCGGGAGTGGACTACGGCTTTGAGTTTTCCGTCACGGCCTCGAATGCCGCGGGCGAGACGGCGGAGCTTGAGATCGGCGCGGAGGTTCCGGGCACGGATGCACGGTACGTTCGCTCCGGCGGCACGGTCTACACCGTCGGGGCCGCATATGCGGAGCTTTTCCGCACGGACTTTTTAAGCCTTCTTGAGTGGGACTCCGTCGCGGATTTCCTGCCGGGGGATCTGGTATCCCTGTGCATCGAGCACTCCGGCTTCGAGCTGGAGCTTCTGTACGACGAGTCCGGGCAGTACGAAAGCTATGAGGACATCTTCACGTGGTTTGTCGGACGCCCGTATGACGCGCCTGAGGCCGCGGATACACGGCTTGCGCATGCGCTGTACTACGATGTCACGGGGCTGTACATCTACGGCTGCGCCGCCTACAGGCCGGACAGCTTTTCCGGATACGGCTTTGACGAGCCGATGGGACGCATCACGCTCATCTATCGGGAGGAGGACGGCGCAGAGGTCACGCAGACCATCACGCTGGGCGGCGTCACGGAGGACGGATACGTCTATGTCCGCATCGACGAGTCCGACGAGGTACTGCTGGCCAATGCCTCCATCGCGCGGCAGCTTGTGCAGACGGTGCCCTCCGATCTAGCCCCGCGGCAGGTCTGCGGCATACTTCTGGAGACCGTCACCCGGCTGACCGTCCGCACCGCGGATGCGGAGGAGCGCGTCTTCGAGGGAAGCGCGCTGGAGGAGCAGTCCTTTGCGTCCTTCTACGAGGCACTCACGGAGATTACGTCCTCGACCCGGGCGCCGGATACCGAGATTACCGGAAGCCCCGTGCTGGAGGCCGTCTTCGAGCGGAACACCGGGCATGACGCGCAGATGACGCTTGCCTATTACGAATACTCGGGAGAATACTATATTGCGTCCTTTAACGGACGGGAGAATCAGCTGGTGAGCCGCAGCGTACTGGATGAGGTGCTGGAGCTGTACCGGGCACTTTCCTGATACGATGCGCATAACAGCGGAAAGTGAGGAAAACGTCATGGCCAAAACCGTATCCGCGCTTTTGGAGGAGCGCCGCCTTCCGCCGCTGGCACTCACGGGGGAGAATCTGAGTGAGCGCCGCCGGGAGCTTCTGAAGCTTCTTTCGGAAAACGTCTACGGCATCACGCCCGCGCCCTGCCCCGTGGAGGGGGAGATCCTTTCGACCAACCGCCGGTACTGCGCGGGCAAGGTGGTGCATCACACCGCGCGGCTGACGCTGCACACGCCGTCCGGCGACACGGCCTTCCCCGTGCAGCTCTTTCTGCCCGTATGCGACAGACATGCGCCGGTGATTCTGCACATCTGCTTCAGGCCGGATTTCCCCGACCGCTATACGCCCGTGGAGGAGATCACCGATCACGGCTTTGCCCTTGCGATGTTCAATTATCAGGACATCGCGACGGACGACGCAGACTTCACAAACGGACTTGCCGCGCTGTATGTGGGCGGCCGCCCGCGCGGGCGGCATGAGTGGGGCAAGATCGGCATGTGGGCCTATGCCGCATCCAGAGTGCTGGACTGGCTGGAGACCATACCGGAGGCGGACACATCCCGCGCTGTGGTCACGGGACATTCGCGTCTGGGGAAAACCGCCCTGTGGTGCGCCGCTCAGGACGAACGCTTTGCCGCAGCCATCTCCAACGACTCCGGCTGCGCGGGAGCCGCCGTCGAGCGGGGCAAGGTGGGGGAGCATGTCCGCGAGATCACGCGCGTCTTCCCCTTCTGGTTCGCGCCGAAATACGCGGAGTATGCGGAAAACCCCCATGCCATGCCTGCGGATCAGCATTTTCTGACGGCGCTGATGGCACCGCGCCTTCTCTACATCGCGAGCGCGGCAGAGGACATCTGGGCGGATCCCGCAAGCGAGTTCCTCTGCGCCGTCGCGGCGTCCGAGGCCTATGCGGCTTTCGGCGTGCCGGGACTCGTCCCCGTTCCGGAATACCTGCCCGAAGCGCCTGCCGCGTTCCATGACGGAAGGCTGGGCTACCACGTCCGCCGCGGACTGCACTACTACTCCCGCGAGGACTGGGGGCTGCAGCTTGCGTTTCTTCAAAAGCATCTGAAATAAAGGGAGGAGATTACTCATGCGACTTCTGGAAAAGAATATCCGCGAAATCGAGCCCCGGCTTCCCGAAACCGTGAATCCGTCCCGCGTGGAGATCAAGCTGCATGATATTTCCGCGAGAATCGGCGACGGGCTGCACATGCGCCGTCCCTGCGTGATCACCCTGCCCGGAGGGGGCTACGCAGGACTCTCGGACAGGGAATCCGATGCCATAGCCGTTCCCTTCTTCAATGCGGGCTTCCAGTCCGTGACGCTGTACTATTCCGTTGCGCCCGACCGCTACCCCGCGGCGCTTCTGCAGGTCATGGCGCTCGTTGCATGGCTGCGCCGCAATGCGGAGGAGCTGAATGTCGACCCGGGGAGCATCTACGTCTGCGGCTTTTCCGCCGGAGGGCATCTTGCGGCCTCCGCCGGAACGCTCTGGAAGGAGCCTGTCGTGCGGGAAACTCTGGGGGTGGACAGCCGCCTCTGCCGCCCGGACGGCATGATTCTCTGCTACCCCGTCATCCTCTACGGCGAGCTTGGCAACAAAGGCTCCTTCCATAACCTGCTGGGAGAGGGGCTTGCGGAAGACGAGTACGGGCGTCTGTCGCTTGAGCGGCATGTCGATGCGGATACGCCGCCCGCGTTCCTGTGGCATACCTGGTCGGACGAGGCCGTGCCGGTGGAAAACTCCCTGCGCATGGCGGACGCTCTGCGCAGGCACGGCGTTTCCTTTGAGATGCACATCTTCCCCTACGGCTGCCACGGACTCTCCACGGCAAACGAGGAGTCCTCCGCGCGGGCGCAGTCCGAAATCCGCGACGGGCATGTCGCGCATTGGGTGGAGCTTGCCTGCGAGTGGATCCGCATTCAGAAGGCGCGTTCCGAAGAAAGCTGAAGGCCGGAAAACTGAAAAAAATCCCCCGGAAAGCCGATTATTCATGGCTTTTCGGGGGATTTTTTTGCAAAAAGGCCGGGAAGAGATGCCTGTTACGGCTCGCGGTCGGTGCCCCAGAAGAAGAGCGCGATGGTTCCCGGACCCGTATGGCTGCCGATGGTGGTGCCGATGTCGAAGATATGGACATGTCCGGAAAGGCGGGGGAAGCGCGTCTCGATGAGCGAAGCCACGGCATGCGCGTCCTCGATGCAGTCCGACTGCGAGATGAAGCATTTCCCGGAGTAGTCAAGGCCGCCTTGAGCAGTCTGCTCCATCATCTCGACGATGCGGCGGATGGCGTTGTTCTTGCCGCGCAGCTTCTGGCGGGGCGTGAGCTTGCCCTCGTCGTTCATCTCAAGGAGGGGGCAGAGGTGCAGCATCGAGCCGACGAAGCCCGCGGTCTTGGACAGGCGTCCTCCGCGCACGTAGCAGCTCAAATCCGTGGAGAAGAACCAGTGACGCATCTCCAGACGATGCTTCTGAATCCAGGCATACAGCGCATCCAGCC
>CAVGLF010000063.1:0-11082 GCA_963630045.1 Butyricicoccaceae bacterium
GGTCTATGCCGCGGCCTTCGATGCCTGCGGCACGCGCCTGCTGCCGGATCGTGCGCTTGCGCTCCAGGAGCTTCTGCCGGATCTGCTGGCGCTCGGGCGGCCGCTGTGGCTTGCCGGCGACGGAGCGCATCTGGCCTATGACGCGCTGCAGGGCAAGGCTCCCGTAACCCTCGCACCCGGAGCCGTACGCTGGCAGCACGCGCGCGGCGTGGCGCTCGCCGCTGCAGCACGTCCTGAGACCGATTACGTAAGCGCATCCGCACTTCGCACGGAGTATCTGCGTCTGTCCCAGGCCGAACGGGAAAAGCTGGCGCGCGAGCAGGGTGTGAAGTAATCTTCTTTACGCTTTGCGACACGCTGTAAAGCACATTTCTTTACAGCGTTATCATGAAATCACTCATTTCCTTACAGGGGGTTTTTGCCCTATGAAACTCATTATCGGCTCGGATCATGCGGGATATCCCTTAAAGGAGATCCTGCGCGAGCATCTGCGTGCTCTGGGTCACGATGTGACCGATGTCGGCCTTCACTACCTGCCGGACGGAAGTCCGGAGGATCCCGCCTTCCGCAACTATCCCCATGTAGCCAAGACCGTCGGTCTTTCCGTGGCGGGGGGCGAGTACGACCGCGGCATTCTGGTCTGCGGCACCGGCATCGGCATCAGCATTGCGGCAAACAAGCTCCGCGGCATCCGCGCCGCTGCCTGCTCGAACCATATGGAGGTTCGCTTTGCCCGGCTCCACAACGACATCAACATCCTCTGCCTCGGTGCGCGCGTGATCGCGCCCGAATATGCCTATGAGCTTTGTGACATCTACCTGAATACGGCATTTGAGGGCGGCCGGCACCAGATGCGTGTGGACATGATCTCCCAGCTTGAGGATCTGTAAATGACGGACTGCGTACGCTTTGTACAGGCTCATTTTTCCGAGCTGCTGGATGACCTGCGCAGCCTTTGCGTCATTCCCGCACCCTCCGGGCATGAGGAGCTGCGTGCAGATTGGGTTGTCCGGTACCTGCGCCGCTTCGGAGGATGCCCGGTTATGGATGATGCCAAAAACGTCATCCTGACCTTCGGATCGCCCTCTGCGGACGATCCCTGCGATGTCTACATCGCCCATACGGATGTCATCTTTCCCGATACGACTCCCCTCCCGCTTTCGGAGGACGGAAGCGTCTTTCGCTGTCCCGGTGTGGGAGATGATACCGCAAACCTCGTCTGCCTGCTGCTCGCGGCACGGTATCTGCTGGAAACCGGTGCGGAGCCTCTCCGTCCCGTCGTGATTGCCGCCAACTCCTGCGAGGAGGGACTGGGGAATCTGCGCGGCGTTACGGCGCTCTGCGATGCCTACCCCGTCCGGCGGCTCATCACCTTTGACGGAAGCATCGGCTGGTGCGTGATGACGGCGGTCGGATCGCACCGGTACCGCGTGACTGTCCGAACGGAGGGCGGCCACAGCTATAGTGACTTCGGCAAACCCAACGCTGCCGCCTGCCTGGCCTCTCTGATCGACACGCTGTACCGCGTTAAAGTGCCGCCATACGGGCATACGACGTACAATGTCGGCATGATCGAGGGAGGCACCTCGGTCAATTCCATCGCGCAGGAGGCCAGTATGCTCTACGAGTTTCGCTCCGATGACAGGCGCGGACTCGATTTCATGCAGAATGTCTTCGACCGCACGCTTGACGCATACCGCGCCATGGGCATCGGGATCGAGTGCGAGCTTCTGGGCAAGCGGCCGTGCAGCGGAGCTCCGGACGCGGGTGCCATGGACAAGCTCTTTGAGCTCGCTTCCGGAACGCTTGAGTCGCTCGGCGTACACGGACTGCAGCGCACTTCCGGCTCGACGGATGCCAACATTCCGCTTTCCCGCGGCATACCTGCAGCCTGCCTCGGCGTGATCACCTCCGGCGGAGGAACGCATACGCGGGAGGAATGGCTGGACACGGAGGGGCTTGAAACGGGCGCGCTGTTCTGCCTGCGCATGGTGCTCTCCTCCTTTCATGTCTGATTCCGCCTTTTATTTTCGGGATCAAAACCGGGGGGCTTCGGGACAGAAATTGTCATACCTGAAATTTTGAAAAAAGCGGCACGGAACACCTTTTTAAAAAAAGGCTCCGTGCCGTTTTTTTTCTTGTGATTCCGACCGTAATTTTTCAGGGCTTCAGCGTGCCGTCCGTCTCGATGACGTCCGCATGATACAGGCCTACCGCGCGCTCGCGTTCGGATTCGCGCCGCAGCAGCCACACGCCGAGCTTTCCCAGCCCGTGAATCTCCCTCGCCGCAGCCTCGTGCACGGGCTCGGTCGTATTCCATGAGGTTTCCGGATTATCGAAGCGCATCCAGACCGTCAGATGCTCTGCCGTCACAAGGGACGATACCGTGCGCAGCGTCTCGGAGCTCACGGGGCCGTCGTAGTGAATCGAAGCCTCCGGGAAGCGGCTCTGTACCCGCCGTATGAAGGCCTCGTCGAAGGCCGTAAAGCCCGTATACGGCAGTGCCCGCGCCTCTTCCACGGCATCGAAGAAGCGGCCGAGCTGCCTGTCCGTCGCCCGTGAGAGCACGGAGTCGAATTTCAGCAGCGTACCGGTCTCCCGCGCAAAGGACAGCACCTCGTCCAGTGAGGGAATCCTCTCGCCGCGGTATTCATCGGAAAAGGACAGACCGAAGTCGAGCCTCCGAGCCTCCGCAAACGTCATCTCCGCAATCGGCAGCTTTTCAGCCAGAGCCGTGCCGTCCGCAAGCCGTCCCGTGCGGTTCACCGTGGGGTCATGCAGCAGGACGCAGACATCGTCCGACGTAAATCTAGGGTCAATCTCCACCATGCCGTACCCCTGCCGCGCAGCAAGCCTCAGTGCCGCGAGCGTGTTCTCCGGAGCCTCTGTTCCGACTCCCCTGTGCGCCTCCAGCATACAGGACAATGCAATCCACTCCCTTTCGTGCCTTTATTGCTTTTATTCAGCATAGCTCATTGTACGCTCACGGCCGCATGATTGTCAAGAGAAAGCGCGCTGCCTGTACAAAAAAGAATCCCGCCTGCATCACGGAGTGCTTCCGGACGCAAGCGGGATTCGCTATGCTTTCTTTCTGGTATAATGCCTTACACGTTGTAGGTCTGATACTTCTGCTCGGTATCTTCCGTATCGAAGACATAGTCCTTGCCGGGGAGGATGGCGTTCAGGGCGATGCCGACGATGGAGGCCACGGCCAGACCGGAGAGGCTGATGATGCCGATCTGGATGCTGCCGGAGTAGTTGACGCCGATGGCGAGTACCAGAATGATGGCCGCTACGATGACGTTGCGGGTGTTGGTGAAGTCGACCTTATTCTCGACGATATTGCGGACGCCGACGGCGGAAATCATACCGTAGAGGATCAGGGACACGCCGCCGATGGTCGCGGTGGGCATGGCGGAAACCAGCGCCGCAAACTTCGGGCAGAAGGAGAAGATGATGGCGATGACCGCAGCAATGCGGATGACGCGGGGGTCATAGACTCTGGAAAGCGCCAGAACGCCGGTGTTTTCGCCATAGGTGGTGTTGGCGGGGCCGCCGAAGAGAGAGGCAAGGGAGGTCGCGAGACCGTCGCCCAGCAGCGTACGATGGAAGCCGGGATCCTTCATATAGTTTCTTCCGACCGTAGAGGAGATCGCGCAGATGTCGCCGATATGCTCGACCATCGTGGCGAGGGACAGCGGAACAATGGTAAAGACCGCGGACCACAGAAGCGATGTGTCGACACTTTCACGGCTGAAGAGACCGAAGACGGTGCTGTCCCAGTTGAGCGGGATGCCGATCCACTTGGCCTGGGAGACGGCGGCGGAGACGGCGGCCCGCTCGGCGGGGTCGACGATCAGCGCAAAGACATAGGAGCCGAGAACGCCCAGAAGGATCGGGATGATCTTCGCCATGCCCTTGCCCCACATATTGAAGCCGATGACAATCGCAATGGCGACGACGGCGACAAGCCAGTTGCCCTTGCAGTTATCGATAGCGGAGGAGGACAGCGTCAGACCGATGGCGATGATGATCGGACCGGTGACAATGGGCGGGAAGAAGCGCATGACCTTGTTCACGCCGAAGATCTTGAAGAGACCGGCGAGGAGGACATACATGAGGCCTGCGATCACAACGCCGAAGCAGGCATAGGGAAGGAGGGAGTTGTCATAGATGGGCGAGCCGTCCGCGGCGGCACCGATGGTGCGGATGGCGTTGTAGCCGCCGATGAAGGCGAAGGAGCTGCCGAGGAAGGCCGGAACCTTGCCGCCGGAGATCAGATGGAACAGCAGTGTTCCGAGACCTGCGAACAGAAGCGCCGTGCCTACGTCAAGGCCGGTCAGCGCAGGTACAAGCACGGTCGCGCCGAACATGGCGAACATGTGCTGGAAGCCGAGGACGATCATCTTGGGGTAGCCAAGCTTGCGCGCGTCGAACAGTCCCTCTTCGCCCAGCGCGAAGCTCGGGGTTTTCGTGTCCTTTTTCATGTGGTTCCTCCCTGTAAAACGGTAAAATTTTTTCCGCCCGAAGGCGGGGTCTTTCATGTCCTTTTCCCCCAAAAATCCGATGCGGGGTACGCGGACATAAAAAAACAATCCGAACGCGAAAAGAAGCTCCTTTCGAATCGGATTATCCTGAAAAAACGCGCACTCGGACAGCCTGTGCGTGAAACCTCTATGCAATCCCTCAGGCAAGACTCATGCGGTATCAGGACTTGTTTTAACCTTCCATAGCATACCGAAAACCGGCTCTTTTGTCAATCGCATTTTCACCAAAATTGGGCGGCGTATTTCTTCACAGATTCGACACAGTCCGCACCCGGCGATCTTTCCGGCAGTGAATTCTTTAAAATTATGTTTTGCCCGAAAATAACTCTTGCATTTTCGGAAGATTCGGTGTATACTGTACAGGTATCCATGACCGGCGTTTGCGCTGGCCGCACTATCCGGGGAGTTAGCGGTGCCCTGTACCTGCAATCCGCTCTAGCAGGGGTGAGATACGAAACTCGAGGGCTTTTACGTTGCGGATAACGGCCTTTTCGTGAGGTATTGTGAGTTGGTCCTATTGGGCGTGCGCGCCGTGAACCATGTCAGGCGGGGAACCGAGCAGCATTAAGCGGTTTTTGCGTTGCGTGCCGTAGGGCGCCGGCTTATAGCCAAACGGATTGGTACGCCCGTGACGGCGGTTCAAAGGGCGTTGTGCGGCCGTCGCAAGCGCCGGTCTTTATCCTTTTTTGTACCGGCTTCGTTTTTTGAAGGTTTTTTCGGCCATGCATCCGGCTCAGGCTCCTTTTTTTCGCCGGATGCTTTTACGGAGGGATTTTTCATGTATCAGGCATTGTACCGTCAGTTTCGTCCGCTGCGCTTTGACGCGGTGTACGGACAGGAGCACATCACGCGCGTTCTGCAGCAGCAGGTCATGCGCGGGCTCACGGGACATGCCTATCTTTTTACCGGCACGCGCGGCACGGGCAAGACGACCTGTGCCAAGATTCTTGCCCGCGCGATCAACTGCGAGCATCCCGAAAACGGGAATCCCTGCAACGAATGCGCCGCCTGCCGCAGCGTCCTTTCGGGCGATGCGCTGGATGTCACGGAGATGGACGCCGCATCCAACAACGGCGTCGATGATATCCGGGGTGTCCTGGCCGAGGCGGCCTTCTCCCCCATCGCACTGAAAAAGCGCGTCTATATCATCGACGAAGTACACATGCTTTCACCCGGCGCCTTCAACGCTCTTCTGAAGACCTTGGAGGAGCCGCCGGAGCATGTGGTTTTTATTCTCGCGACGACCGAGCTGCACAAGGTCCCGGCGACCATCCTCTCCCGCTGCCAGCGATTTGATTTCCGGCGCGTTGACCCGGATGTCCTGGCGCGGAATCTGCGCTATGTCTCCGATGCCGCCGGGATCTCCGTGACGGACGGAGCGCTGGCTCTGCTTGCCCGTCTGGGCGACGGCTCCGTGCGCGACGCGCAGTCCCTGCTCGAGCGCTGCCGGGGCGTGGAGGGTACGCTGGACGAGGAGGCAGCTGCAAAGCTTTTGGGCATCTCGGGACCCGAGGCGGCCTATAAGCTTACGGATGCGCTGATACGCGGCGATGTCGGATCGGCGCTTCGGTATCTGGATACGCTGGCGCGGGACGGCCGCGATATGCGCGGCGTGTTAAGCGAGCTTACGGGCTTTCTGCGCGACCTCCTCATCTGGCAGTGTACGGGCGATGCATCGCTGCTGCGCTCCGGAGCCTCGCCGGACAGGCTTGCGTCCCTCGCCCGATCGGTATCCGTCTCGCGCACGTCCCGCATGATTTCGCAGGTGCAGGACGCCGCAGTACAGATTCAGCGCTCCTCCTCGGGACGCACGGAGGCGGAGCTTGCGCTCATCCGCGCCGCTTCGGCCGAGGCCTCCGGAGACTCTGCCGCGGCAGGCGCCGCCGCCGTGCCCGACTCGCTTCTGCAGCGCGTCGCGGCTCTGGAGCATGCGATGGCCGGGGGCGTCCCTGCGAGGGCGGCAGCCGGTGAGCCGGATGCACCGTCCCCGGACGAGGCTCCTCCCTTCGCGATGCCGGAGGACGCGCCGAAGAACGCACCGAAGGCCGCGTCCGAGCCTCCGGAAAAGGAGAAACGCCCCGAAAGGCCGGATCCCGCTTTGCAGGATACGCTTCCCGCGGAGCTTGCGGAGAAGCTGAAGCGCGGAGTCGCGGCTCAGATCGGCCCCATGAGATCCGCCTTTTTCGATACGATCCCCATGTACTGGGACGGGCAGGTGCTTTCTCTGGTAGCCGATTTCACGACGAGAAATGTCCTGGACGCGGCCACGATGGCAAAAATACAGAAGATCGCACAGAGCATCCTCGGCGAGCAGACTCGCCTGAAGCTCTGCGACGCGCCGCCCGAGCGGAATTCGGAGGAGAAATTCCGCGGCTTTGACAGCATCATGGGCAATATGGACGAATACACCAAATCCGCACGGGATGGGACAACGATATAAAGGAGCAGGACAGCCGCACATGAGAGAATTCGCAGCGCCGGTCGAAAGACTGGCGGAACATTTTCAGAAGCTTCCGGGCATCGGAGTCAAATCGGCTCAGCGTCTTGCCTTTCACATCGTCTCACTGCCGCCCGAGGAGGCGCGTGACTTCGCCGATGCGATTCTTGCGGCCTCCTCCTCCGTTCGCCGGTGCGAGATCTGCTGCAATCTGACGGATTCCGAGCGCTGCGCCATCTGCTCGGACGACACGCGGGAGTCGGACGTCATCTGCGTCGTCTCCGACCCGCGCGACGTTGCCGCCATCGAGCGCACACGGGAGTATCGCGGGCTCTACCACGTCCTGCACGGCGTACTCTCCCCTCTTGCGCATGTCGGCCCGGACGATCTGACGATCCGCGAGCTTGTGGAGCGCGTCGGGAAGAACGACATCCGCGAGGTCATCATGGCGACAAACCCGGACACGGAGGGTGAGGCGACCGCTGTCTATCTGTCGCGGCTGTTAAAGCCCTTCGGCATCCGCATCACGCGGCTGGCCTACGGCATTCCCGTCGGAGGACACCTTGAATTTGCCGATGAGGTCACCCTCTCGCATGCGCTGGACGGACGGCAGGAGATGCAGTGATATGACGAAGGATACACTGTACCGCGCTGTGCTGCCCCATGTACGCCACTGCGTCTGGGTTTTCTCCGACCTTCAGCAGGGCGATCCCGTCAACGCGCGCGCCTGTATGGAGACGGCGCTGGCGGACTACCGCGCGCTGGGCGCTCCGGCGGAGCGCATCTGGTATCTCGGGGACTCCGTCGAGGGTGCGAATCTCGCCCATCTCCGCGAAATGGCGCAGATGCAGGCCGAGGGCTTCGGCTCCCTGGGCATTCCGCTTTCCTTCGTCATGGGCAACCATGATCTGGAGTACACGCGTGTCAAGCACGAGCCCGTCGCGCCCTTTTACAGCCTTGTGCAGAGCACGCCCGGCTGGCATACCACCCGTCACATCTCCGATTATTTCTTTACCGAGACGCTCGGAGATCTGACCGTCTTCTTTTTGAGCGACCACGCGGCCGAAGACGGCTCCTGGTGCACGACGAACGGCTGCGTCTGGGGTGAGGACGATCGCTACCCCTATACGCAGCGCACGGCCGACGCGCTGCGCGAGCGGATCGCCGCCGTGCCCGGTCCCGTGCTGACCGCCAGCCACTATGCCTTTCCCGGAGGCAACCGCACGGACAACGCGCAGATCATCGGGACGCTGCTGCCGCTTCCCGCGAACGTGCGGCTGCATCTGCACGGACACGCGCATATCGGAGACTACCGGTGCGCGCATCAGGATGCCTACCGGCGCATTGCGAATGTGGACTGGCACGACATCCCGCAGGTCAACGTCTCAAGTCTTGAAAACCGCCGCGCCGCGTTCTGCCGGAGCGTCCTCTTCCACGTCTACGACGACGGTTCCTTCGGCTTCTTCTTCCGCGATCACGATCATCACCGCTTTACCGATTGCTATTTCCCCGCAGACGAAAATCAGCCTTGCTGTGAAAACATTCCGTAAGGAGGTACTCCTCGTATGTCCACTCTCGAATTCATCCGCAAAAGCATACCCGTCACGAGGCTCGGCGGCGAATCCAGCCTGCCGCCTCTTGGCAACCTTTACATTCGCGCCGGACGTACCGTAGACCGCACGCAGCTCGATGAGGATGACGAGCTCTTCACCGATTTCGGGAATCCCTACTCCACGTTCCCCTATCGCGATCAGAATCTCTATACGCGTGAGCTGACGGATGACGGTCTGGAGATGGCCGTGCTTGAGAACGAATACCTGCGCGCGGAATTCGCGCCCTCCGTCGGCGGTAAGCTGTGGTCGCTGTATGACAAGGCAGCCGGACGCGAGCTGCTGTTTTCGAATCCCGTCATGCGCCCCGGCAACCTTGCCGTGCGCAATGCATGGACCTCCGGCGGCGTTGAGTGGAACTGCGGACCGCGCGGACATCACCCGCATACCTGCTCCCCTCTCCACACCGCCGTCACGGCGCTGGAGGACGGTACGCCCGTGCTGCGCATGTATCAGTTCGAGCGTCTGCACGCGGCAACCTATCAGATGGACTTCTTCCTCCCCGACGGCTCGAAGATGCTCCTGTGCCGCATGCGCATCGTGAACTCCAACCGCTACACCATCCCCATGTACTGGTGGTCCAACATCGCCGTGCCCGAAACGCGCGGAGGACGCGTCATCATGGATACGGATGTCACCTATACCAACAAGGGCGGCGGCCTGTCGAAGGTGCCCGTTCCCGTGGTCGACGGTCTGGACATCACCTATCCCATGAACAACCCCACGGCCATCGACTTTTTCTGGAAGCTCCCGCCCAAGGCGCGCCGCTACGAATGCCAGCTGGGGCCGGACGGCTACGGACTCATCCAGACCTCCACGCATCGACTGAAGGGGCGCAAGCTCTTCGTCTGGGGACAGGGACCCGGAGGCGACCGCTGGCAGAACTTCCTGTCCGCCGACGACTGCGCCGGACGCTATGTCGAGATTCAGGCCGGACTCGGATGCACGCAGATGGAGTGCCTGCCCATGCCTCCGAAAACCGCCTGGGAGTGGCTCGAGGGCTACGGAGCCATGCAGGCCGACCCCGCGAAGGTACACGGTGAGTGGGATGCCGCGCGTGCCGAGGTCGGCGCAAGGCTCTCCGAGATCATGGACGAGGACCGCCTCGAGCGGCTGCTGGAGGAAACCCGCCCGATGGCAAAGTCCCCCGCCAAAAGGAAGATCGTGGACGGCGGCGGCTACGGTGCGCTGGAGAATCTGCGCCGCGAGGTACAGGGCGAGCCCGCGATCTGCCCGCATCTCGATTTCGGCAGCATCGGCCCGGAGCAGCAGCCCTGGGCGGATCTCCTCACAAACTCCACCTTCGGGGAGCACGATCCCATGACCGCTCCCGAATCCTGGATGAATCAGCGCGAATGGGTTGAGCTGATCGAGGCCTCGACGCGCGGTGCGGATATGTACAACTGGTACGCCTGGCTCCAGCTCGGCATGCTGCGTCTGTCCGAAATGAATCTGCGCGAGGCGCGTGAGGCACTCGACCGCTCCATGACGCTGGCGCAGTCCCCGTGGGCTCTGTGGGGTCTGGCGCAGCTTGAGGGGCTTTCCGGGCATCCGCATGAGCGCGCCATGATGGTGCTGCGCGCCTCCATGATGAAGCCCGGCGATCTCTCCCTTGCAAAGGACGCGGCGCGTGTGCTCGCGGCGGAGAAATGCTGGAGAGAGCTTCTCAAGCTCGTATCCCTCCTCCCGAAGACCGTCGCAGCCGATGCGCGCATCCGTCTTTACTATGCGCAGGCTCTGGTCGAGACGGGAAAGCTCGAGGAGGCCGAAAGACTGCTCTATGCGGACGGAGGCATCGTTGTCTCCGACATCCGCGAGGGCGAGGTCAGCGTGACGGAGCTCTGGTTCCGCATCGAGGAGCAGAAGGCCGCCCGTGAGGGACGCAGCTTCGACCGCGAAACGGCCGAGCCTCCGGCCGCTCTGGACTTCCGCATGAATGCGGCCAGGAAGAAAAAATAAACAGCCCTCCCGATTCACGGCTTACAGTGGAATGAATCAAAGCGGGAAGCTCCTCCGTTTTATGCAGGAGCTTCCCGCTTCCCCCATTTCAAGTCAGGAGGTCATGACTATGCCGGATGCCATTTTTCTGTCTTCAAGCACAGACAACCGGATTCGCGATGTTTTCCTGGATGATACCCGTGCCCGGATCCGCAGGTATGCCGCGCTGGATGACACCGTCTATCTGCCCGAAAACGCGCCGCGCAGAGGGGTGCGCTGCATCTTCTCCACCTGGGGGATGCCCGTGCTTACCGAGGAGGAAATCGCGGAGTTTCCCGATCTCGAGGCGGTTTTCTACGCAGCGGGATCCGTTCAGTACTTCGCGCGTCCGTTTCTGAACAGAGGCGTTTCCGTCTACAGCGCCTGGGGCGCCAATGCCGTGCCCGTCATGGAGACGACGGTCGCCGAAATCATCCTCGCGAACAAGGGCTTCTACCAGAGCTCACGCGTCTACCGTGAGGAAGGCCGGGACGCGGCCAGAGCCCTTCTC
>CAVGLF010000064.1:0-3135 GCA_963630045.1 Butyricicoccaceae bacterium
ATATGGGAGAGTGCGACTTCAATCCTTCGCTCTACGATCCCAAAAGCGGCTGCAAGGTCGGCATCGCAAGCTCTCACTACTACATCAAGGGCCACGATGTGGGCTACTTCGAAATGTGGAGCAAGGGCGAGGACAACTGGCGCACCCACGGCTACTTCGGCTTCGTGCGTCCGGACGGCTCGAAGGTGTACCGCCTGCTGGAGTTCGAAGAGGGCGGCGCGGACTTCGATCCCGAAAATCCCCGCAATCCTGCGTTCATCGACAAGAACCGCGTCTATGTCGGCAATCTGAAGATCCTGCCCGACGGCGACCTTACCTTCTTCGTCTTCCCGACGGTTGATCTTGCCTGCCGGCTTGCCAACCTCGACGTGAATACGATTTTCCCGTCCTGCCCGAAGCTGATGCAGGCGCTCATGGCTGCGCGTGCGCATTGGAACGAGGAAAAGCAGGACTACGACATCACCTATTCGAATCCGATTATCCTCTCCGATCTCCAGAGCGCCCGCGGCATCATGGAGCCCATGCTCACCATCCTGCCGGACGGCCGCTGGCTGGTCATCTTCCGCGGCGCCGCGACGCAGAGCGAGGTCTGGAATACCAGAACGAATAAGGGCACGCCTCCGTTCAAGTGGTACACGATGTCCTATGACGGAGGACGCAGCTTCCCGCCCGCAATGCCGTGGCACTTCGACACCCGCGAGGTCGTCTATTCCCCGGCATCCATCTCCGATCTCTTCCGCTCCTCGAAGAACGGAAAGCTCTACTGGATCGGCAACATCATTACCGAGCCGTGGCTCGTTGACGGCAGCGGAAGCGATCCGCGCTGGCCGCTTCAGATCTGCGAGGTGGACGAGACGACCGGCTGCCTCATCAAGGATACGCTGACCGAGATCGATACAAGACGCGAGGGCGATACCTACTGGCTGGAGCTTACGAACTTCAACCTTCTGGAAAACCGCGAGACGCAGCAGCTGGAGCTCAGACTTGCGAAGATCTGCCAGCACATGGAAACCTACGAAAACTACGACTGGTACTCCGAAGCCTGGTGCTACTACATCGACTTCGATTGATCAGACGGAAATCGCAGCAAAATACATTCTGAGGGGAGCCAGTTACCATAAAGCCCCGGCATCCGGACGGCGGGTGCCCCCCGGGGGAGGGGAAAGGGGCATGAAAAAAAGGGACGCTTCCCTGTAGAAAAAACAGTACAAGGATGATGAAGACCCCGGGGGGACCCCCCGAGAGGATTTTCTCAGTCTTTCGCGTAAATGAAGGGTACTCCGACCGCGTAAGGAGGGGCATATGACGAAGAAGAAGAGCATCAAGGAAGAGCTTCTTCAGTACATCACGAACCTCAGGCCCAACGAGCGCATCCCGTCCAGGAACTTCATCTGTACCAAATGGCATGTCTCCCGCTCGACCGCGGATGCCATCATCTCCGAGCTGCAGGGCGAGGGCGTGGTCTACTGCGTGAAGGGGAAGGGGACATTCGTTTCCCAGAGAAAGGAAACGGATGCGCCCGGAGCTGACGCGAAAAACTGCCGCTGGGCGATTCTGTGCCCGGATCTGACCTTCGGACTCTATCCGAAGGCGTTCCGCGGAATCGCGACCTTTGCCTGGGCACACAACATCGATTTCGCCGTCTACTGCACGGATGAATCGGCCGATACGGAGTATGCGCTGATTCAGCGGGCCGTTCACTCCGGCATCGAGGGTTTCATCATCATCCCCATCATCAACGCAGCCGAGAACGAGCGCAACTACCGCTACCTGTCGAAGACGGGCATCCCGTTCGTGTTCTGGCAGCGCAGCGCGGATTATATGAGCGAGATCCCGCAGTTCCTGCTGAACGGATACTACGGGGGCTACATCGCGGCGAGGCACCTGATCAACAGCGGCTACAGACGCGTCGCGTATCTGGCGCCCAAGTACTTCCGCTCCAGCGTGGATCGCTACATGGGCTACTGCGCCGCCTTTGCGGATGCGGGGCTTGAGGTCGATCCGGAGCTTGTGCGCATCGGGATCCGTCCCGAGGAGGTACACGACTGCGTGTGCGGAATGCTCACGGGAGACCATCCCGCGGACGGATTCGTCTGCTTCGTGGATACGCTTGCGGCGGAGGTCGTCGCGGCGGTGCGCGGATGCGGGCTGAGGGTCTCAGATGACGTGGGCGTGATCGGCTTTGAGGGAAACATCTCCATGCTGGACGCGGAGCTTGACATCAGCCTGACCTACGTGGACATCAATTACGAGGAATCGGGAAAGGCAGCCGCGCAGAGCCTGTGGGACTGCACACACAATAAGGAAGTCCGGACGAATCAGTCCAGCGTTTTCACACCGCGGCTTGTGATCCGAAACAGCTGCCTGGGGAAAAACGGATCGGTTTAAGTCCAGATGATAAATTTTTAGCAAGGGAAGATTCAAATGAACAAGCTGAAGGAAAAACTTCTGCGCGGAGAGAAGCCTCTGGGCACGCACATCCAGCTGAATGACAACGTCACGACGGAGCTCATCGCGAGCCTGGGCTTTGACTATCTCTGGATTGACACGGAGCATACCTCTCTGTCGCTGCAGGATGTCGAGAAGCATCTTATGGCGGCGCGTCTGTACGGCGTGACCACGCTCGTGCGCGTTCCGACCAATGATGCCATCCGCATCAAGCCGATCCTTGAGATGGGCCCCGGCGGCATCATCGTCCCGATGGTCAACTCCTATGAGGAAGCGATGAACGTTGTCGAAGCATGCATGTATCCGCCCCGCGGACGCAGAAGCTACGGCCCGCGCCGTGCGAGCTTCTACGGCATGGAGCCTCTCGGTGACTACCTCGCCCGTGTGGACGACGATCTCATGCGCACGATTCAGATCGAGCATGTCAATGCGGTTCGCGACCTGAAGCGCATTGTGACCGTTCCGGATATCGATGCGTTCATCATCGGACCGATGGATCTCTCCGCGTCGATCGGCAAGCTCGGACAGCTCGATGACCCGGAGGTTCTCGCCCTGATCCGCGAGATCATCTCCACGGTTCATGCGGCGAACAAGCCCGTGGCGGTTTCCTTCGGCATGGCCGACGAGGCCGGCATCCAGAAGTGGCGCGATCTCGGCGTCGACATGATTTCTCTGGCATCGGAGACG
>CAVGLF010000064.1:3145-11051 GCA_963630045.1 Butyricicoccaceae bacterium
ATGATCCAGGCGAAGAAGGTCCTCGATGACATGAAGAGGATCATGCTGTAATATGATGCAAATTTCGAAAGTGAGGAGGTGGGGCACGAGACATGCAGGGTAAGACACACTGGAATGAAAAACCGCACTTCTACGCATTCGAGGATCAGGACGCAGTGAGCATCAGCCGGCTGGCGCCGGGCGAGACAGACCTTCGCCTGGAGTGGGTGGACGGCAAAAATGAAGGCGTCTACCGGCTCGAGTGGAAGGCCATGTACACCGGCGATGACTGGAGCGGACTCGAGGTTCACGGCTGTGAGGCTCATATCGAGGGGCTGGAGCCCTGGAGAGAGTATGAGGTCCGGGTCGTGAGGATGAACGGGGAGGCGTGCAGAATCCGCTATTTCCGCACGGGACCCGTGGAAGGCACCGTCATCAACTATCTGCATCCGCATGATGACAGATACGCCTATTCCGGCCACGCCCTCTGCAGCCCCAACCTGATCCGGCTTCCCTCCGGAAAGCTGCTCGCATCGATGGACGTCTATGCGGGCGGAAGTGTGCAGACGCTGACGCTGCTGTTCAAGTCCACGGACCGCGGAGAAACGTGGCACTATGTGTGCGACCTGATTCCGCTGTTCTGGGGCGGCATGTTCTGGCACCGTGACCGTCTGTACATGCTCGGATGCTCGACAGAGTTCGGCGATGTCGTCATCGGAGCCTCCGATGACGAGGGCGAGACGTGGACGGCTCCGTCCCATCTCTTCGCGGGAACCTGCACGGTCGGAGACGGCTGGGAGCAGTCTCCGATGCCCGTCGTGCATCATAACGGACGCATCCACATCGCAATGGAGTATGCGGGACGCAACATCAACCGCCGCGCGACGATCCTTTCGGCGGACGAGAATGACGACCTGCTGGATCCTGCGAGCTGGCACGCGACCCTGCCCTTCCTCGCGCCTCCGGAGCATCTGGGGATTCCCGGAAGCCGCCTGGAGTGCTTCGCGGAGGGCAACATCTACGTTTCTCCCGAAGGCGAGCTGCGCAGCATGTGGCGCGTGGACGCCGACGGAGTCGATCCCCTGGACGGCCATGCCGCCGTACTGAGGATCAACGAAAAGGATCCGGACGCGCCTATGGAGTTTCTGCATTACGCGTCCGTGCCGGTCGGTTTCAACAACAAGTTCATGATGAGGTATGACGAGGTCAGCGGATATTACGTGATGATCGGAAACCTCTGGACGAACAGCCGGAACCGCTGGCAGCGCAATGTGCTTGCGCTGATGTGCTCAAAGGACTCCGAGCACTGGACGGTCTGCAGCCGCATCATCGATCGCGAGCATGAACAGCTCTTTGAGGTCGGATTCCAGTACCCCTCGTTTGTATTTGACGGAGACGATATTCTCCTTCAGGTGCGGACGGCGACCAACGGAGCGCACAATTTCCATGACGCGAACTACAGCACATTCCACATTATCCGTAATTTCCGTACGCTGCTTGCAAGCGGCGAATCCGAGCCGTAATCCGGCTCAAAAGGAGGTATTTGTTCCCATGCAAGCCAAGAAAAGGAAAAAGGGTCTGGTCGGAAACAACCTGCAGCTCCTGGCGCTTTGCATTCCGGCTATCACCGGCTACATCCTGTTCCACTACGTACCGATTTTCGGTATTGTCATCGCGTTTAAGGATTACAAGATCTCCAAGGGCATCGGCGGAAGCCGCTGGGTCGGTCTCAAGAACTTCGACTACCTGTTCAAATCCGTTCAGCTGAAGCGAATTCTGACGAACACCGTCTCGTATTCCTTCCTGTTCCTCATCGTGGGTACGGTCATCAACCTGATCGTTGCGTTCATGCTTCATGAAATCTGCGAAAACCGCGGCGCTCTGAAGTATTATCAGACGACGATGATCTTCCCGAACTTCATGTCCTGGGTTGTCGTCGGCTACATCACCTACGCTCTGCTGAACCCGTCCCTCGGTATCCTGAACAAGATTCGCGAGAATTTCGGTCAGGAAAAGATCAAGTGGTATTCAGAAAAGCAATACTGGCCGCTCATATTGACAATCGTCAATATATGGAAGGGCATAGGTATGGGATCCATGACCTACTTTGCCGCCCTGATCGGTATCGACAAGTCCCTGTATGAGGCTGCGAGCATCGACGGCGCGACCCGTATTCAGCAGATCCGCCATATCTCCATCCCGGGCATCATGCCTCTGATCAGCATTCAGCTCATCCTCTCCCTTTCCGGCGTTTTCGGCGGAGACTTCGGTCTGTTCTACTCCATCCCGAGAAACCAGGCTCTGCTGTATGACACAACGGATATCATTGAAACGTACATCTTCCGCGGACTGCAGAGCGCCAACTACAGTGCTTCGGCGGCTGTCGGCTTTGTCCAGTCCTTCGTCGGCATGATCCTGCTTCTCATCGTCAACGGCGTTGTGAATAAGATCAGCCCCGAGAACGGTCTGTTTTAATGGTAAGGAGGAGATAAGTCATGAAAGGCAAAACAAGCACATCGAAAGTCGTTCTTCACTGCATATTTATCCTGCTCTCCCTCTGTTACCTTCTGCCCATGATCCTGATCCTCTCCATCTCGTTCTCGAGTGAAGCTGCGGTCACGGCGGTTTCCGGTCCGAATGCAGGTTACCATCTGATTCCGCGCGTCTGGTCGCTGGATGCGTACCGGATGTGCCTCCAGAATCCGACCACGCTGGTTCAGGCGTACAAGATCACCATCGCCGAGTCCTTCCTGGGCACCGCGCTGAGCCTGGTCGTCATGGGTATGTTCGCGTATCCGCTGTCCCGTTCGAACTTCTTCCTGCGCAAGGCCATGGCGACCTTCCTGGTCATCACCATGCTGTTCGGCGGCGGTCAGATCGCGACCTACATCATCTACACCAGATGGTATAACCTGGGCGACAGCTTCTGGATCTACGTCATCCCCGGCATGGCCGGCGGCGTCTGGAGCACGATGATCATCAAGACCTTCCTGAAGGGTCTGCCGGAGTCCCTCTTCGAGTCCGCGCAGCTGGACGGCGCGTCTGAGCTCACGATCTTCTTCAAGATCGCGGTTCCGCTGTCCAAGCCGGTTTTCGCCACCATCGGCTTCATGTCGCTGGTCGGTAAGTGGAACGACTGGGGCACCTCTCTGGTTTACATCCGCAACCCCGATCTGTACACCCTGCAGTACGTTCTGCAGAAGATTCTGGATCAGGTCGAATTCCTGCGTGAGATGGCTACCGCCGGATCCGGCATGTCCGGACGCTTCGTTCTGTCGGAGGTTCCTTCCGAGACGATGCGTTACGCCATGTGTATCCTGTGCGCCGGCCCCATGCTGGTCGTCTTCCCGTTCTTCCAGAAGTACTTTGCTTCCGGTCTGACCATCGGCGCCATCAAGGGCTAAAGAGGGCCGTATCGGAATAAACCACAGGAATAATAAGAGGGGAGCCTTGCGGCGCTCCCGCGTGTGTCGGCTCCCCTCTCGTTTCCCCGTTTCCTGCCTTCCCACCCCGCCGGGGGGGGAGGCGTTCCCCGGGGAAACCTCACGATTGTCCCCCGGAGTACAGAATCCATCTGCGAATGCACGGCAGTTTTTTGTGTTTTTCGCATATGGATTGTATACGCAGGGTTATCCTCCCGGTTGTCAGAGGGGAAGGACTCGCATATGCAAAAACGCATCGGAACCACAAAAAGGAAAGGAGGATAGACGGGACTTACACCACGAGGAAAGCGAATTTAAGGCACAGTCCGCACGTACAAAAAACAGTTATGAATCAAGAAAGGAAAGGTACAACCATGACAAAGCGCTTAATCGCAATGATTCTGGCATCCCTCCTTCTTTTGACCCTGTTTGCGGGATGCTCCTCGAACAACGGCGGCAGCACGACGGCTGCCGCGACCACCGCTGCAGCTGCCGAAACCACCGCTGCAGCTGCCGAAACCACCGCTGCGGCTGCCGAGACGACTGCTGCTGCGGCTGAGACCACCGCTGCGACTACCGCCGCGACTACCGCCGCCGCTCCTCTGGAGGAGTGCGACCTGTATGTCTGGTGGGCCGGCGAAGGCGTCCAGAAGGATACAAACGAGGTTTTCGAAGTTCTGGCTGATAAGGTTGCCGAGGCCATGCCCGGAACCAACTTCCATATGCAGAACTTCTATTTCCAGGAATTTAAGGATAAATATTACAAGGCTCTGGCTGCGGGCGAGGTCATTGACCTGACGTGGCAGGGCTGGAAGTTCAATCTGACCACCGAAATCGCCGACGGCAACCTGATTCCGATCGACGAGTACATCGATCAGTACGGTCAGGATATCGTGAACTTCTACGGACAGGATGTCATCGACCTGCACCGCAACTCTTCCGATAACCTCCTGTACTTCATTCCGTCCTACCAGGGACTCTTAAGCGGCAAGTACCCGCTGATTGTCCGCAAGAGCGTTGCCAACCTCTTCACCGAGGAAGAAAAGAACGAGATCTGCGAGAAGTGGAAGGCCGGCGACTACGATCCGTCCGACGAAGCGACCCGCACGATCTACGACCTCGAGACTCAGATTCTGCAGCGTGCGCGTGACAACAACGTCTTCGGTTCCGGCGTTGATGCGCCGACTCCGTTCACGGACTTCACCTCCGGCGACTCCAACTGGAGATATGCCTATTACACCGTAGGTGTCTACACGCACATCAACTTCGGCGATGAGACCTACACCGTCATCCCGAACATGACCTCCGAGCCGTCCCTTGCCCGCTATGAGTATGCGGCCATGTGGTACGACAACCACCTTGTGGCGTATGAAACCGACGAGGGTGCCTCCCGTGACTGGTACCACGGCGAGGACAGCTGGGCGTTCCAGCAGACCGGCGTTACCGGCTATGCGGATCCCGAAAAGATGCTGAGCGAGCAGTGGGGCACCGAAATCGAGGTCTGGGAGATCGGCGGACCCGAGCAGGTCTGGCCGGGCTGGCCCACCGGACATGCGGTTCCCTTCACGGCTGAGAACCCCGAGCGCGGCGTCATGTTCATGAACCTGCTGTTCACCGAGGAAGGCAAGGACATCTACCGCACCTACGTCTTCGGTCTGGAGGGCAAGCACTGGGACTACGTCAGCGAGGACAATAAGGATCTCATCGACCTGCACACCGGTTCCGGTGACCCGTCTCCCGACTGGGACTACGGCAACCCCTGCTGGTCCATCGGCACATCCACCAGTATCTTCGAGACTTCCTTTGCCTCCCCGGATCTGTACTGGTCCTATCACGATGAGGAAGCCACCGCGTACGTCCCCTTCACCCAGAGATTCGGCTTTGACTCCACAAACGTCGGTATCGAAGAGGCTCAGATCTCGTCCATCAGAGCCGAGTACATGGGCGTTCTGTGCGGAGGCACCCTCGGACTGGACGGCTGGGAGCCGTACTACAACGAGTACGCCGAGAAGCTGCTCGCCGCAGGCATCGAGGCCTATACGGCTGAGGTTCAGACCCAGCTGAACGACTTCATCGCCCTCACCGGTGCAAGCTGGTAAGATCAATTTCCAAAAAAAATGCGCGCCCCGCATCCGCGGCATCTGACCTGAACCGCCGCGGATGCGTTTCCCCTAAATTTAAAAGAGAAAGGACCCCTTAGAACCATGAAGCGTATTACTGCACTTGTTCTCGCAACGCTGGTCATTCTGGGTCTGTTCGCGGGCTGCTCCGGCAGCGCGAGCGAATCCACCACCGCTGCGACCACGGCTGCCGCGACCACCGCTGCCGCGACCACCGCTGCCGCCGCTGAGACCACTGCTGCGGAGACCACTGCTGCGGCCGAAGAGACCACTGCTGCGGCCGAAGAGACCACTGCTGCCGCCACCACCGCTGATCTGGAAGATGTTACTCTGAACCTCTTCTGGGGCGGCAACGGCGTTCAGGCGGACACCAATGAAGTCTTCGCCTACATGAACGAGCAGCTGGCCGATGTTCTGCCGAACACCTCCCTGAACATCACCATTCTGACCTTCTCCGAGTTTGTTGATAAGTACTACAAGGCTCTGGCCGCCGGCGAAGTCATCGACCTCTCTTGGCAGGGCTGGAAGTTCAATCTGAACTCCGAGATCAACGACGGCAACATCATCGCTCTGGATGATTACCTCAGCGAGTACGGCCAGGACATCGTCGCCTACTACGGTGACAGTGTCATCGACCTGCATCGCTATGCCGACAACAAGCTCTACTTCATCCCGTCCTACCAGGGCCTTCTGAGCGGTAACTATCCGCTCATGCTCCGCAAGGAAGTCGCTGACCTCTTCACCGAGGAAGAAGTCGCCGATATCTGCGCGAAGTGGCAGGCCACGGACTACGATCCGTCCGATGAAGCGACCCGCACCATCTACGACATCGAGGAAGAAATCTGCCGCCGCGCGAAGGAAGCTGGTCTTCTGGGCGCCGGTGTCGTCGGTATGACCGGCTTTACCAACTCCACCTCCGGTGATACCAACTGGAGATATGCGTACTACACCGTCGGTGTTTACACGCATCTGAACTACGGCGATGAGACCTACACCGTCGACGATAACCTCGTCTGCGAGCCTCAGCGCACCCTGTACGAGTATGCCGCGAAGTGGTATGACATGGGTTATATCATGAACGACATCGACACCAACGGCAACTACGGCTGGGGATCTGCTGATGACAACGCCTGCCCCGTTCTGGGTCTGACCGGCGTCATCGGTTACGAGGATCCTGAAGCTGTCCTGAGCGAAGCCTTTGGCAGAGATATCGTTCTGTGGCAGGTCGGCGGCCCCGAGCAGGTCTGGCCGGGCATCGCCACCGGACATGCGATTCCCTTCACCGCCGAGAACCCCGAGCGTGCCATGATGTTCCTGAACCTGCTCTTCACCGATGCCGGTAAGGACGTCTACCGCACCTACTGCTTCGGCCTCGAAGGCAAGCATTGGGAGTACACCGGCGAAGATAAGGATCATGTCCATATCCTCGGCGGCTCCGGCGACCCGACTGCTGACTGGGCCTATGGTAACCCCTGCTGGTCCATCGGTACCTGCGAGAACATCTTCTACACCGATTTCTCCAGCCCGGACCTCTACGCTTCCTATAAGGCTGCCGAGGCCGACGCTTATGCGCCCCGCTTCGCCACCTTCGCGTTCGACAACACCAACGTCTCCATCGAAGAGACTCAGATCTCCTCTCTGAGAGGCGAGTACTGCAGCCCGCTCGGCGCCGGTACTCTGGGTGTTAACGGCTGGGAAGCCTACTACAACGAGTTCTGCGAGAAGCTGATTGCGGCCGGCATGGATTCCTACAAGGCCGAAGTCCAGTCCCAGCTGAACGATTGGATCGCCTCCACCGGCGCCAATTGGGATCGCTGACTTGCAGCAACAACCGCCTGATCGCCTAAAAAAGGGGGATTTCCCCCTCACGATCCGGCTGATGCACCGATAAGGTTCCCTTTTTCAAAAAAAATTTTCCCCGGGGGAAGGGAAGCTCCGATTCAGGTCTCGGAGCATCCCTGACCCCCCGGTGGGGATTTTTTCGAAGAGGGGAACTTTGGTGCGTCATGAAAAAAGAGTCAATAATACCCCAACCATCGCACACGCAGATAAAACATTCGTCTTGACATTCGAAAAACTCTTAAAAAAAGCGGGAAAGTCTCCCCTCCGCGTTTTGCACGGCAAGTGAGGGGGTGCGATGCTTTCCCCAAAAAAGAAAGGGTAATCACTCATGTCCAAGCGTATTATTGCGACGCTTCTTGCGTCACTGATGATCCTGGGACTGTTCGCCGGATGCTCCTCCGGCCAGAGCACGACCACCACCGCTGCGGCCGCGACCACCGCTGCTGCGGCTGAAGAGACCACCGCTGCCGCGGCTGAGACCACGGCTGAGACCACGGCTGAGACCACCGCTGCCGCGGCTGAGACCACGGCTGAGGCCACCAC
>CAVGLF010000065.1:0-10807 GCA_963630045.1 Butyricicoccaceae bacterium
GGTCAGCGCACTGCACTCGGACAGGAAATAGTCGGGGACGGCGGCGAGCTTCTTCGGAAGCGTAAGGGAGACAAGCCCGGTGCAGCCGGAGAAGACGCCGGAGCCCAGGTTCAGGGCGGAGGCCGGAAGCGTAAACGAAGCAAGCGAGGTGCAGCCGGAAAAGGCTTCGTCGCCGACGGAGACCACGCTTCCGGGCAGCGTCGCTTCCTCGAGAGAGCTGCAGTCGCGGAAGGCGAAGCGTCCGATGGAGGTCACCCCCGAGGGAATGGCAACGGCGGTCAGCGAGCTGCACTGATAGAACGCGCCCTCGCCGATGTCCTGAAGGCCGCGGGGCAGCGAGACGCTCTTCACGGTCGTGTTGTCCGCAAAGGCGCAGCTTAAATGCCGGACGGAGGAGGGAACGGTGACGACCTCGTCGTCCCCGCCGTAGCGGATGAGCACCTGATCGCCCGCCACGATGAAGTCCCCAGACTGGTACTCATACCATATGGTGCCCTCGAAGGCATAGAGGCCGATGGAGGTGACGGTCGCGGGGATGACGACGGTGCTGAGCTTCGAGCATCCGGCAAAGGCCTGTGTGCCGATGGAAAGCAGCCCGTCCGGCAGCGCGACGGACTCAAGCCCGGCATTCGCGAAGGCCTCGTCCCCGATGGCCGTGACGGGCAGTCCGTCCAGAGCTGCGGGCACGGTGACCGAAGCATCCGAACCCTTATACAGGGTCACGGTTACGCTGCTTTCGTAGACGTCGTAGTTATATTCCTCACCCTCGACGCTGCGCAGAGGCTCTGCGGAGGCCGGGGACTCGGGTGCGGAGGAGGCGCAGGCGGACAGAACCGAGCAGAGGAGCGCCAGTATCAGACAGACGGAAAAGAGCTTGCGAAGCATGGTATTCTCCTTCTCTGTTAAAAAAATCCCGGGGGTATGCGCGCGGGGGCTTTTGATAATGAAACAAGGGAAACGATTGCGGGGGGGAAAAACCCCGGCATTCCGATATGGAAAGGGCGCGAAAAGCTCACTTTTTTGCAAGAATGCAGGGGAGAGAGCCTTTTCGCGCCCTTCGTTTTGATTCCTTGAAGGCGTTACGGATTCATTTTCAGGAATGGCGGCCCATGCGCAGGGCGGAGCTGTTCGTGGTGATGGGGTAGAGCTCAAGCTTTTCGCTCTGCCAGGCGGAGTACGCCTCGCTCTGAAGCTCCTCGGTGATGGTCTGGGTCCAGTATTCCTCACCCTCGCCCACGAAGTACATGACATGATAGCCGTAGGAGGTCTTCACGATGCCGGTGTCGCCCGCGCTGTGGCCTGCAAAGCACCAGTCATTGAAGGCCGAGACCATCTGACCCTTGTGAACGTTGGAATACCCGTTCGAGGAGATGCTGTCGGACTCGGCGGCCTTCGTGTCGCCCAGAGCGGAAAAGGCATCCTCGGTCTGCTCGCCGGCCTTGTACTCGGCGAGAATCGCCTCGGCGGTCTCACGCGCGGCCTCCCAGGTCTCGTCGGTCGCTTCTCCGGTTTCCTCGTCGGTTTCGGGCTGAACCAGGATGTGGCGCACGGAGACGAGGTTATAGTGCAGATCCTCGCGGGAGAGGAACATCACGACCTGGTAGCCGGAGCTTGCTTCGACAACCATGGTATCGCCGGCGGTGCGGCCGTCCTCGAAGAGCCAGCTGCCGTATTCGTAGCTCTGGACGGAGGAGTAGCGGATGTAGTGCTGAATGGTCGCGTCATCGCTTTCGTAATCGGACAGGGAGTCCTCGGAGCAAAGCTCGCGGGTGTACGCGCCGAAGCTCTGCGTATCGGTCACGTTCGCGGCCATCTCGTCGGCCTTTGCCTTCGCGGCAGCCATCGCGTCCTCGGTGGACTCGTCGCCTTCGGCGGCGGCGGGGACGAGGAAGAGGTGGAAGGTGACGGTGTCATAGGCCGTGGGATCCGCATCGTACTGAGCCTGCAGCTCATCCGCGGTATAGGTCATGCCGTCCAGCACGGAATCGGAATAGGCATCGGCGGTGTAGGACATGGTCATGCAGCGCTCGAAGACATCCTGAGTCACGCCGCTGCCGTAGGCCGCGGAGAGGTAGCCCGAGGACGTGTAGCCGTACTGGGAGGCCGTCGTGGCGAGGGAGTCGATGATGGAGTCGAGCTCCGCCTGCTGCTCCTCGGAGAGGGTGAAGCCCGCGCTCTTGGCCTCGCTGCAGAGCATGGCGGCGGTCTGCATGTTGGTCAGAGCCTGCTCACTGAAGTGATCCGCCCAGGTCTGGGACTCGTTGTACTGCTGCTCGTCCAGAGCGGTGGAGGTATCGATGATGTAGGAAGTGTAATCGCCGTAAATGCTGTAGTAGGACTGGTAGGTGCTCATATAGGCGGTGCTGAAGAAGTAGTTGTAATCGGCAACGGAGAAGCTCTCATCTCCGACGGTGGCGACCTTGCGCACACGGTAGATGGAACCGTTGGCGTACATGGCCAGAGGGGTGATGATGAGTGCGAGCGCTACGATGACCGCAACGGTGATGATGATGTTGCGCGTGCGGGTACGCTGGGCTGCCTGGATGGCGGCCTGGTGCTTGTTGCCAGAAGACGTTTTGGCCTGGCTCATTGATGCATCCGTCCTTTTTCAATATCTGTATTTGCGCGGGGCTTTGTCGGAACGCATCCGGTCGCAAACGGCCCCAGGCTTTTTCGCGTCCGCCTTCAGTATTCCCCTGAAAAACGGCACACGGAACATTATACACGCCTTTATCCCCGTTTTCAAGAGGGAGTTTCCTGATTTTACGGGAAATCGCAGGATTGTGTTCAGTCCTGTAACACAATGGAATACCGCTCGACGGCAGGGTAGACGCCCATGGTGCGGCACATGTCCTCGTATTCCTTCGCCGCACGGGGATTCTCACGGCCGGTGCGGCGCGCCGTGATGAGAAGATTCTTCGGCGTGTCGACGGGGGAGACGAACTCGACGACGCTGGTTTCATATCCGAGGCTTTCGAGCTTGAGGACGCGCAGACCGTCGGTGAGGACGTCGCACAGACGCGCACGCAGGACGCCGTGACGCGTGAAGGCATCCACACCGGGCGCGTGGTAGGTCGAAAGCAGCTCCTTGTGGCAGCAGGGAACGCAGGCGATGGCCTGAGCCTGCGAGCGGATGCCCAGCCCCAGCGCCATGTCCGTCGCCGTGTCGCAGGCATGAAGCGACAGCACCAGAGAGGGGGACTGAGGCGTGTAGTCCCGCAGGTCGCGGCAGAGAAACTCCATGTTTCGGTATCCCAGCTCATCCGCAATGCGGCGGCTTTCGCGGATGACGCCCTCGGAGATATCGACGCCCGTGATGAAGCATTTGCGTCCCATCACCTCGCGCAGGTAGTAATTCAGCGCGAAGCTCAAATACGACTTTCCGCAGCCGCAGTCCAGCACCGTCACGGTCTCGCCCTCGATGGACTCCAGCAGGGGACGCAGACGGATCAGGAAGGCATTGATCTGGTTGAATTTGCGGATTTTATCGTTGCGGAGCTTCCCGTCGGCGGTCAGGAGGCCTATGGCGCGCAGCAGAGGCGCGGCCTCGGACGGGTGCAGGACGTATTCGCGGTCGGAGAGGAGGTGCTCGTTGTGCAGCACGGACGCGCTTGCAGGCGCTGCGGACGAGGCCTCGGACGCAGTCTCGGAGGTGCGGCGGGAGCGAACGCCGCGCTCGTCCGCCTCGACGGTGATGGAGGCGCCGCGCTCGCGGTAGACAAGCGTCAGCCCGTCGTAGGCGGGAGCGGCTCCGGCGACGGCTTCGGCGAAGCCTCCGGCGTCCAGCGTGCGTCTGTCCGCGCCGAAGACATAGAGATAGCCCTCCGCCGCGGGAGTCAGACTGCCCGTAAGCGTCTTCGCGCCCGTGCGGAACTCGACGGAGCAGGAGATGAAGTAATCGGAGTTTTCGGTCAGCCGGGAGGAAATTCCGGAGAGAAGGACCCGCAGCCGCGGTATATCGGTGCGTTTCATCTTGTATATCTGATCCTGCCTTTACATTTGATTTTTTTGATTTTCGGGGAAGCGCTGAGGGGAAAAGAAATATTCCCCGTATTATATCACGGGACATGCCGCCCGCGCAAGCCCCTTTCGGATGGCTCCAAAAGGGGAGACGGCGCACAAAAGGGAGAAAAAACAGGGGAACCGGGAGCATCCGGGGGGCATAATCCTCTTGCGCCGCGGGCAGTTTTCGGTTATACTTAAAAAAAGGGGCGCATGAAGCACTTCCCGGGATTATAATGCTTTGCAAAAAGAGAGTTTACAGGCTATGCGGATTGTCGATTTGACGCATGTGATGCATACGGGAATGCCCGTCTATCCCGGAACGCCTCCGGTGCGGCTGGAGCCCGAGGCCGTCTGCGAGCGGGACGGCTACCGCGAGACGCGGCTTTCGTTCTGCTCCCACGTCGGAACGCATATGGATGCGCCGGCGCATGTGTTCCCGGACGGCGTGACGCTGGATCGGCTGCCGCCGGAGCGCTTTTCGGGAAGAGCCGTGCTTCTGGACTGCCGAGGCAGAGAGCGCGTAACGGAGGACATGCTCCGTGCGCTCCCACGGGACGGGGTGCGCTTTGTCCTCCTGCGCACGGGCTGGGAGGAGCATTACGGCACGGATGCGTATCATGAAGGGTTCCCGGTTCTCACGCGGGGCGCCGCGGAGAGGCTCGCGCGCGGGGGACTCTGGGGCATCGGCGTGGATGCGGTCTCCGTAGACCCGGTGGACGCGGAGCTTGACAATCATCGGATTCTTCTGGGAGCGGGGCTTGTGATTGCGGAGAATCTGTGCAATCTCGGCGCGCTGCCGGAGCGCTTTGAGTTTGAGGCGCTGCCTCTGCTGTTTGAAAACGCGGACGGAGCGCCCATCCGGGCGATAGCCCGAACGGATGATGAATGAAGGGGTGGGGGACCGATCGATGGCGATGAATAAAAGGCTTGGAAGCAGGCTCTGCTCGCTGCGCCGCGGGAAGGGCTGGACGCAGGAGCAGGCGGCGCAGAAGCTCGGCGTGACGCGCACGTGGCTTCTCAGAGCGGAGTCCGGGCTCGAGCTTCCGGATGCGGGTATGCTGGCACGCATGGCACAGCTCTACGGCATGTCGGTCAACGAGATGCTCGAGGGCACGGGGCAGGACGAAAAGGGACGGAAAAACGCGGCGGCGGAGGAAAACGCGTCCGAGATGCGCATACTGCGGCGCGGCTTCCCGATTTTCTGCACGGCGGCGTTTCTGGTGCTTGGACTGTATTGCGGACTGTGGAGATACGCATGGCTGGTCTTTTTTGCGATTCCGCTCTTCTACTCCGCCGTTACGGCGGCGCGTGAGCGGGACATGAGCAGCTTTGCCTATCCCGTGCTGGCGCTGCAGCTCTTCCTCCTGTGGGGACTGCACGGCGCATGGAGCCGCGCATGGCTGCTGCTTGTGACGATTCCCGTATACTATTATATTGCAAAAGGGCGCCGCTCCGCGTGATCCCCGCCCGTAAAAAAAAACAAGGGTTTTGCGAAAGCTCATGGGTTTCCCCAAAAAGGCTCTCGCAAAACCCTTGCTCTTTTTCTATATGCGGCGATCTCAGTCCGCGCGGAAGCCCTCAAGCAGGATGTCGCCGGGGTCGGTGCAGGTCTTGACGATGCGGACGCCCGTCACGCGCAGCTCCGGATGCGGATTCGGCACGACGATGCGGAAGATCGTGTCCTCGCCGCGGCGCCAAGGCAGCGTCGTATAGGAGACCTCACGCAGGAGGGGATCGAAGGCATAGGTATCCAGCTCCGCCACGCCGTAGGAGTCGGGGCTGTCGCCCCGGTAGACGCGGTTCCAGCAGCGGGCGCGGTTGGTGATATTCAGACCGTAGACCAGCGGAATGCTCAGCACGCTGCCGTCCTCATAGGTGACCTCATAGCGGCCGATGGAGTCGCGGTCGAGCTGCATCGGGACGCTGGACAGATACTGATAGGGACGGCTGATGGTCGTCGTGTGCTCGATGGTGAAGTGCGGCGCCGAGAGCGTCCGGCGGTTCGCGGTACGGTACATCTCCTCGAAAACCGCGTCGATGTACTCGGGAAAGCGCGCGTCGTCGTAGTCAGCATCCCAGAAGAGCAGGGTGCCGTAGAAGAGGGAGAGGAAGACGCCGTTGCGCTGCAGCGTCGCGTCCTCAAGGCTCGACCAGTGGGAGGGAGCGCCGCCTTTTGCGCCCTGCGCCAGACGGCGGTTCCAATCGAGGAAGGACACGGGCTCGAAGTTGCCGTACCACAGCTCGATGCCGCGGCGGTTGAACTCGTCGTCGAAGTACTCCGCGATGCCCCAGTACCAGTGAAGCGCGATGATGTCGCGCGGCACGAGGTCGATGGAGCGCCAGGTGGCGGGACGGACGACCTCGACGGTTCCGTCGGAATGGCGCGCGCGCTGCTCCGAGCCGCCGTAGTGATGGCCGTTGAGTCCGATGGCGTCCAGGAGCTTTTCCGCCCAGAACATGGTGCGGATTCCGCGCTCCTTCAGGAAGTCATGGATTTTCCTGATGTCTTCCGCGTAGATCTCCTCGCCGGACTTGCCGCGGCAGCGCGGGCAGACGCCGATGGAGTAGTACTCGTCGTGTCCGATATGCATGATTTTGGGCTCGAAGACATCGATGACCTCCTCCAGCACCTCGAAGACGAGCTTATACGAATCGGGATTCGACGGGCAGTAGACATCCGGGAAGCCGTCCTCGGGACGCTCGGCGAGCTCCGGATGCGGCATGAGCAGGTAATCGGCGTGGGAGAGCGTCGGGCACTCGGGGATGACCTCCAGCCCGCGGTCGCGGCAGTACTGCACGAGTCCGCGCACGGTGTCCTGAGTGAGCCAGAGGCCTCCGCCGTTTTCGAAATGGATGGAGTTCTTCGCCCAGGGGTAGGTCTTGTTCTGCACCTCGTCCGCGCGCTCGGGGTAGCGGTTCATTTCGCGGCAGTAGTCGATCCACGCCGAGTTGATCTCCGGATGACGCTTATACTCCATGGCGCCGCCGACCTCGATGGTGAGGGTGTTGTAGCGCAGGGAGCAGAGCAGATCGACGGTACGGTAGAAGCTTTCAAGGTCGTCGGGGGCGGGCAGATAGACCTTCAGTCCGCGGAAGGGGCAGCGCGGCAGGTCGTAGATGAAGCCGCGCGCGGCGCTTTGTCCGTCGGAGGATTCGCGGATGTCCTGCACCAGAGCCCATGCTCCGTAGATGAGGCCGCGCAGGTTGTCCGCACAGACAAGGACGGTCTCCCCGCGGGTGTCCACGATGAAGCTGTCCTCCAGGGGTGCGTATTCCAGGGAGAAGATTTCCTCCGCTGCGGCGATTTCCTCTGCGGGGACGGGGGAGCAGAAGCGGATCTCGCGGAAAATGCCGCCGGACACGGTGGGAATGTTCGAGAGAATTCCGGCAAGAACGGGATTTTCCGGCATGGAAAACGGCGCGAAGGAGCCGCGTCCGTCCGCGGTTCGATGCGTATGAAGGGATGCAAGCATGGGGAAAATACCTCCTTTTGTAAGATAAAAAAGAGACTCAAAAGAGAGGGGGCGCCCCCCGGGGGAGGAGAGGGGGACAATCGCGATTATTTGTCCCGCGAAAGGGGGAAAAAAAGGGAAATCCCCCGGCGCTTTTTCTTCTCTTGAGTCTCATGCTTTTACTATAAAAGAGGGGGAAAATGCGGAGACTTTAGCCGTTTACGGTATTTTCAATCAGATAATCCGTGACGAGATTCGTGAGCACGACGAAGTGCAGGTAGGGCTTTCCGTAGGCATCCTCATAGGCGGAGTAATCGGAGCTGCCCATGTTTTCCTCGAAGTAGGAGGAGAGAGCCTCCTCGGAGGACTCAAGCCCCGCGTCCTCGGCGACGGCCTGGAGGAGGAGATAGTAGCGCGCGCTTTCCTCAATGGATGCGGCGTTGGCCTCCAGGAACTCCTCGCGGGTGGCATATCCCGTGAACGCCTGGAGGATCTCCTCGAGGGTGCAGCCGTAGTAGGAGGCATAGGTGTTGTAGCTGTCGAGCGTCAGATTTTCCTGATAGCTGATGAGCTCCTCGGGAACGGAGGTGACGACGGCGTTTTCGGACAGATAGGTCTGGACATAGGTCGCGGTATTCTCGGAGACGAGGCTTTCGCGGATCGCCTCGCGGAACTCGTCGACGGTGGTCATGGAGTAGGTTTCGGCGTAGTTTTCCGCAACGAATTCATCGGTGAGCTCGGGGACAAGCGTCTCGCCCTCGATGTAATTGATGGTCGTGACGAAGACCGCATCCTTTCCCGCAAGGCTCTCCTCGCCGTAGTCCTCGGGGAAGGTGACGAGAACGTCGAAGGTCTCGCCGGGCATATGGCCGATGAGCTGCTCGAGGAAGTCGTCGATGTAGCTGGTGACGCCGATGGTGACGGAGGTGCCGGCGCCTCCGGTGCTGCCGCCTTCGAACTCCACGTCATCGATGGAGCCCGTGTAATCGATGTTCACGGTGTCGCCGTCCTCAACAGCGCGGTCGGTGATCTCCTCGGGATAGGAATAGCTTTCGAGAATCGAGGTGATGCGTTCGGTCAAGGCCTCATCCGTCGGCGTATGCACGTCGGCGGGCAGCGTGATGGGCGTGTACTCGGGCAGCGTGACGTAATCCAGCGCACGGATGCCTTCGAAGTAGCCGCGCTCATCCAGTCCGTCCGAGGAGAAGAAGACAAACTCCTCCGCTTCGGAGACGGTGCCGGCAGCCGTGGTTTCCCCGGCGGCGGTGGTTTCAGCAGCGGTGGTTTCGGCGGCGGTGGTTTCGGCAGCAGCGGCCGTGGTCTCATAGACGGTGGAGGTTGCGAGAGCGGAGCTGAGCTCGTCCGCGACGGACGAACCGCCCGAGCAGGCCGCAAGTGTGAAAAGCAGGCTTACACAGAGAAGAAGAGCAATTTTTCGAGTCATGTTTTCCATTCGTACCTTTCAGTTCATTAAAAAAAAGAGTAGACCCATTATACTCCTGCCCGCCGTAAAAGTCGAGGGCGATTTCGTAAATAATCATGGGACTCAGGGCAAGAATTTACAAAAGATGCTCTTGTCTTTTGACGGGTATTCCCGTATACTAGGAAGCGGTACACGAATATGCTGCCGCGCGGCTTTTTCGGGCATTGCGTATTGACGGACGTGATGAACACCGCGAAAGCGGGAGGGGAGAGAAAAAAACAACAGCGCGCGCAGCGGGAAAATCAGGAAAGGGAAGGTCATATTCTGCCATGAATAAAAGAGAGCTGCGCCGGAGGCTGAAGCTTTGCGCAAAGCAGAGCCTGTTTCAGTACATGCTGCCGTGCATCATCGTTTCAGTACTGGGAAGCGTCATTGCAACGCTTTTTTCGACGATTCTGACCGGGCAGATGCCCGACTGGGAGGGCATGATGCAGTCCGCAGACGTGCTTCAGTACTGGCCGCAGATGGCGAAGGTCTACGGCCTGACGCTGGTGTTTACCATTCTCATAAGTCCCCTGACCGTGGGCGGCTATGCTTTCTTCTCCCGCGTGGTCAACGGAGAGAAGCCGCCCGTGCAGAGTCTTTTTACCTGGCTGGGCGAGGGGAGCAAGCTGGCGGCTTCGTATAAGGCGACGCTGTACTATCTGCTGATCGGGCTGAAGTATATCGTGATATTCGGTGTTCCGGTGGGCGTGCTGGGCTGTCTGGCGGAGCTGGCGGCAGAGAAGCTGCCGGTTGCGGCGGCCGTTGCGCTGGCGATTGTGATCGGCCTCCTCATGATGGCGGCGGCGGTCGTGTCGTACGTCCGGCTGCATGCCTATCTGCCCGCAATGTACATGATCGCGCAGAATCCCGCGCTCGGCACGGCGGATACCTTCCGCCGCTGCGGCGAGATGATGCGCGGACGCGTGTGGGAGTTCTTCGTCTACCGGCTGTCCTTCATTGGCTGGGAGATCCTTGCCGCATTCACCTGCGGGCTGTCCGTGCTCTTCGTGACGCCCTACATCAGCCTCTCGATTGCGGCGTTCACGCAGGAGGCGGAGCATCGCGCGGGATATGCGCAGACCTGTTCGGAGGAGGCCTCGGTATGAACGGCTTCCATGTTGTGTTGGTCGAGCCGGAGATTCCTCCGAATACGGGCAACATTGCGCGCACCTGTGCCGCGACGGGCTCAAGCCTGCATCTGGTGCGTCCGCTGGGCTTCGACGTCGACGACCGGACGCTCAAGAGGGCGGGGCTTGACTACTGGCACTTTCTGGATGCGGAGCGCGTACCCGGGGACGAGCATGAGGACGACTACGGACTGACGCGCTACGGGCGCATCTATGAAAACCTGGATGACTTCTTCGGCCGCTGCGGCTCAGGGCGGTACTGGTACGCAACGACGAAGGGGCACACGCGCTACACCGACGTCGAGTTTCGCCCGGGGGACTATCTGCTCTTCGGAGCGGAGACGAGGGGACTGCCGAAACCGCTTCTCGAGGCACACCCGGAGCGCTGCATCCGCGTACCCATGCAGAGCGAAGCCAGGAGCCTGAACCTCTCGAACTCCGTAGCCATAGTCCTGTACGAAGCGCTTCGTCAGACCGGCTTTTCGGGGCTTCGGTAATATGTCTTCTCTTTCTTACTGCGCACGGTAACAAAAAGCTGAAAATTCCCCTGTCAAGGGGGAATTTTCAGCTTTTTGTTACGCGCTTTGAGCTCGGGGGAACCCCCCGAACCCCCTTGCTTTGGATTTTCTCTTCGCCGAAGACTGCGTACTGTATCCTTACGAAGTTTTCCGCTATAGGAAAACTTCGTGCCTCAAGGATCGCCCGACGCAGCCTGCTACTTGGCAGAGGGGACGCTCCGCGCTCCCCTCTGCATG
>CAVGLF010000066.1:0-6624 GCA_963630045.1 Butyricicoccaceae bacterium
GGCGGTTGAGCTTTTTGCGGAGTCTGCGGTTGTGCTCGATCATGACAATAATGTAGATGACGATGACGGCAATCAGTGCGGCGATCAGCCAGCCGAACCACGGCTCCTTCAGCGTGCGCCGGATCTCCGCGAGCATATAGAGCGTCTGCGAACGCTCGACATCCTCCGCCGCGAGCAGCTGGATCGTATCGATGAGCTTTCCCTTGCGATAGACCTTCATCGTGCCCAGCACGTCTCCGCGCAGCACCGGCGCGGTGACGTCCTGCTCGAGCTCGATTTTCGTTGTGAATTCATCGTCCGACACGGTTTTGTACAGCAGGACGCGCAGCTCCCGCTCGGGGTTCAATACGACGTAGTCCTGTTCCTCGGACAGCGCGACCTTCACCTCTGCGGCCGGCTCCGAGACCGGGACGATGGTGCGGTAGGAAAAGTGCGAAAATCCCCAGTCGAAGAGATCCTCCGTATCGAGGAAGCTCAGGATGCGGCGCACGCCGGAATACGTGTACTCCGTCTTCGAGCCCAGCATGACGGAAACGAGGTAGAGATCCCCTTTCTGCGCAAAGGCCACCAGGCAGTTTCCGGCTTCCGTCGTGCTGCCGGTCTTGCCGCCCAGACAGTAGGCATACAGATACGCCGAGGTCTCGGTATTGGAAATCATGTAATTGGTGTTGTTGAAATTGCGCTCCGGGCAGATGTTCGTCGCATCGATCGTGGCGCGCGACATGCCGCAGACCTCCGTAAAGCGCGGGTACTCCATCGCGGCCAGGGTGATTTTCAGAAGATCTGCGGCGCTTGTGTAGTGATTCTCGTTGTGGAAGCCGTGCGCGTTTGCAAAATGCGTGTTCTCGCACCCGAGCTCTTCTGCCTTCTCGTTCATCATCTCGACAAAATGCTCAATCGTTCCGCCGATGGACTCCGCGATGACGTTCGCCGCATCGTTGCCCGATGGCACGAGCAGACAGATAAGCAGCTCGTCGAGCGTCAGCTCCTCGCCGGTCTTGAGTCCCGCGAGACTGGAGCCCTGCGGCACGGTCGAAATCGCGGTCTGGGATGCCGTGACCGTCCGGTCAAGATCGCCGTACTCCAGAAGCAGCAGCGCCGTCATGATCTTCGTGCAGCTGGCGGGGTAGAGCCGTTCATCCGCGCCCTGGGAGAACAGGATCGTATCGCTGGTCTTTTCATAAAGCACCTCGCCCTTCGCCGCGACCGTGGGCTCGGTGCCGTAGTCGGCCAGGGCGGATGAGGAGAGGATACAGGCACAGGCAAGAAGGCATGCGGCAATTCGGACAGTCAGCTTTTTCATCGGATACTTGATAACCTTCATATATATAATGATCATGTCCCGCATCCCGTCTGCCCCGACGGCGTACCCCGGGGGATGCGCGGCTTTTTTGTATCAAAACGGCTTGCACAGTCATGTGCGTATGTGGTATAATGAAACGCACAAAAATATTGTAAACTGAATTCGCCCGTTTGTCAATTGGGAAATCACAGAAGGGAAGATGCCTTATGCGTATATTGGTCGTGGATGATGAGAAGCTTCTGGTGAAGGGAATCAAATTCAATCTGGAAAACGAAGGATATACGGTTGAAACGGCATTTGACGGAGAGGAGGCGCTGCGCCTCGCCCGCGAGATGCAGTTCGACCTGATCATCCTCGACCTCATGCTTCCGAAGATCGACGGGCTGGAGGTCTGCCGCCGCGTCAGAGAATTCATCAACACGCCGATCATCATGCTCACCGCCAAGGGCGAGGACATGGACAAGCTCATCGGATTCGAATACGGCGCCGATGACTACATCACGAAGCCCTTCAACATCATGGAGCTCAAGGCGCGCATCCGCGCCATCCTGCGCCGTGCGGGAAGCGGAGACCGTGCCGAGCAGAGCCGCCGCATCAAGGTCGGCCCGGTCGAGCTGGACGGATACGAACGCAATGTCTACGTCGACGGACGCCATGTCGTGCTGACCGCCAAGGAGTTTGATCTTCTGGAGATGCTCATGCGCAACGCCGGACGCGTCTACAGCCGTGAAAATCTTCTGAACATCGTCTGGGGCTATGAGTATCCCGGCGACATCCGCACGGTGGACGTGCATATCCGTCATCTGCGCGAAAAGATTGAGCGCAAGCCCGCGGAGCCGGAGCTCATCATCACCAAATGGGGAGTGGGTTACTATTTCAAGCAGTGACAGCATGCTCCGCCGCTTTTTCTCCAGCATCCGCTTCCGGGTTCTCGGTACATACTCCGCCGTCATCGTCGCCGTACTGCTCCTCGTCAACACCACGCCCATCGTCACGACCGAGCGTCTGATCGTCGACTCGAAGTCCGGCGAGCTTCTGAAGACGGCGAATCTCGTCTCGTCCTCCCTGTCCGGCCTTCAGTCTCTGGACTCCGAGCGCGTGAGCTCCGTGCTGTCAATTCTCGACATCTCCGCGGACATGAGGATGCTCGTCACGGATCACAGGGGCGTCGTCCTGTATGACAATTCCTCCGATTTTTCCGCCGTGGGACGGACGCTGATGCTCGCGGAGGTCTGGACGGCGCTTGACGGAACGGATGCCTTCCGTTCCTCCTACCGCAGCGGTGCGTTCGAGTCCATCGCGGCCGTGCCCATACTCTACAACGGCTCGCTTCTGGGCACCGTGTGCTTTTTCGATGTCGATACGGAGACAGCGGAGCTGCTTCTGGGCATTCAGGAATATCTGCGCAACATCACGCTGGTCGTGCTGTTTTTATGCGTCGGGCTGATGTTCGCCTTCTCCCTGCTCCTTTCCCGGCGTCTGCAGAAGCTCTCCGGCGCCATCCGCATGATCCGCGAGGGTCAGTATGACCACCGCGTCGTCATCGACGGACACGACGAGATCACCGCCCTCGCGGCGGAGTTCAACGATCTCTCCGGCAGACTGGAGAAGACGGAGAATCTGCGCCGCCGCTTCGTCTCCGATGCCTCCCATGAGCTGAAAACGCCGCTGGCGTCCATCAAGCTCCTGGCGGATTCCATCATTCAGAATCCCGACATGAGCATGGACGATGCCCGCGATTTTCTGACCGATATCAGCAGTGAAACCACCCGCCTGACGCGCATCACGGATCATCTGCTGCAGCTGACGCGGCTCGACATGGATCTGGCGGACAGCGAGCGGGAATACCTCGATCTCTCCGACACGGCGCGCCGCGCCGTGCGCATGCTGCAGCCGCTGGCCGGGGAACGGGGCATCACGCTCTCCGTCGACGCCTCTCCCGAGTGCATCATCGAGGCCGCGGAGGATCCGATGTATCAGGTCATCTATAACCTCGCGGAAAACGCCATCAAGTACAACGTCGACCACGGCAGCGTCCGCGTGCTGACCTATAAAAACGAGGGCTCCGTCTACTGTCTGGTGGATGATACCGGCATCGGCATCCCGCCCGCGGAGCTGACCCGCATCTTCGACCGATTCTACCGGGTCGACAAGGCCCGCTCGCGCGAGACGGGCGGCACGGGACTCGGACTCTCCATCGTCAAGCAGACCGTGGAGGAATTCGGAGGCCGTGTGTGGGCCGAAAACCGTGAGCCGCAGGGCACACGCTTTGTCGTATGCCTGCCCTACCGCGGAACGGAGGTGGGACTGACCGAATGAAACTGCGTACCGCGCTTGCAGCCCTCCTGATTGTCTGCCTTCTGTCCTCCTGCGCCTCCGCGCCCGAGCAGATGCAGGTATCCGTGCTCTGCGTTTCCCGCCAGCCTCTGGGGGACGGGACGGAGCTCATGCAGCCGGAAACCCGCATGATTGCGTCGGCCTCGGGCACACAGCTGTTCCGCAGTCTGATCGCGGAGCTTTCCCGTACCCCCGCGCAGTCGCAGCTTGCCCCTGCGATTCCCGACGGCGTGACGCTGACCGATCTGACGGAGGAGGACGGCATCGTCCGCTGCGTCTTTTCCGAATCCCTGGCCTCCCTTTCCCCCGCCGCACTGACGCAGCTCCTCTGCGCCGTCTCCGGCACGCTTTCGGAGCTTTCCGGGGTCTCAGGCGTCATCATCTGTGCGGGTGATACGCCGATGCACGAGGGCATCCTGACCGGGGAAGCCTTCGTGACGCAGCGCGACTCGCTGCATATCGAGTCCTATGATCTGACGCTCTACTATCCCAACGCCGCCGGAACGGCTCTGGAGAGTGCCGTATGCACCGTGCGGCTGCCGGTCAATGCCAATCAGGCCGAAGCCGTCCTGCAGACGCTGCTGTCCGGTCCCGTGACGGACGAGGGCTACGTCATCCGCTTCATCCCCGAGGGCACGCGTCTGTACGGTGCCTCGACGGAGGGCGGCATCTGCACGGTCAATCTCTCGGAGGAGTTTTTAAGCTCCAACATCGCCGCCGAGGACGGCACAAGCCTTACGGTGTACGCCGTCGTGAACTCGCTTGCGGCGCTTCCGGGGGTGTCGGGCGTACAGTTCCTCATCGAGGGCGAGGCCGTGGAGTCCTATCTCCACCCGCACTTCAACGCGGTGATCAGTCCCCGCACGCCCGGAAGCATGCTCGAGCACTGACGCCTCGGGCACGGGGGGGAGTCTCTTTTCCCCCATTAAGGGGACAATTTTTCTCCGTTTTTGCGGAATTTTCCCTGTTTTTCCCCGCGAAATCCATCCTGCATACCGATATTTTTATACAAAGAAAGGTCTTGAACTTCCGCCATGAAATTCGATACGACTGCGCTTCACGCCGGATACACTCCGGAGCCCACCACGCATTCCCGCGCCGTGCCGCTGTACGCAACGACCGCGTATACCTTTGACAGCACCGAGCATGCACGCCGCCTCTTCGCGCTGGAGGAGCCCGGCAACATCTACGCCCGTCTGTCAAACCCCACCTGCGACGTGCTGGAGGCCCGCGTGGCGGCTCTCGAGGGCGGCGTCGGAGCTCTGTCCTCCGCCTCCGGCCATGCCTCCATCCATATGATCATCATGAACCTGGCCGGAGCGGGTGACGAAATCGTCGCCGGCAACAATCTCTACGGCGGGACGATGAATCTGTTCGGGAAGTCCTTCGCGCGGCTCGGCATCAACGTCCGCTTCGTGAACGCGCATCACCCCGAGGAGTTCGACGCCGCCATCAACGACCGCACGAAGGCCGTCTACATCGAGGCCGTCGGCAATCCGAATGCCGATCTCGCGGATATTCAGGCCATTGCGGACATCGCCCACGCGCACGGAGTTCCGCTGATCGTCGACAACACCGTTCCCTCCCCCGCTCTGCTGCGTCCCAAGGAGTTCGGCGCGGATATCATCATCCACTCCACGACGAAGTTCCTGTCCGGAACCGGCACCGTCATGGGCGGTCTGACCGTCGACTGCGGCACCTTCCAGTGGAAGGACAATCCCCGCTTCCCGCTCCTGAACAACCCCGATCCCAGCTATCACGGAGTCGTCTTCGCGGATGTGCCCGGAAACGCGGGCTTCATCACCCGTCAGCGTGCGCTCATCCTGCGCGACTTCGGCGGCTGCCAGTCCCCCTTCAACGCCTGGGTGACGCTTCTGGGCATCGAGACGCTCTCCCTGCGCATGAAGAAGCACAGCGAGAACGCGCTGGCTGTCGCGAAGTTCCTCGAGGCCTCCGATGCCGTTGAAAAGGTCAACTACCCCGGACTCGAGTCCAGCCCCTATTACAGCCTGGCTCAGAAGTACCTCCCCAACGGCGCATCCTCCATGTACACCTTCGTCATCCGCGGAGGCCGTGAGGCGGGCGGCAAGTTCATCAACGCCTGCAAGCTCATCTCCCACGTCACGAATCTCGGCGATGCCCGCAGCCTCGTGTCCCATCCTGCGACGACCACGCACTCCCAGCTTTCCGACGAGCAGCTCTACGCCGCCGGCATCGAGCCCGGAACCGTGCGCCTGGCCATCGGTCTCGAGGACATCGACGACCTGTACGAGGATCTTGAGCAGGCGCTGGCCGCGTCCCAGAAATGAGCCTCTTTCTCTGTCCGCACTGCCGCGGGCCGCTGACTGAAAACGCGTCCGGGCTTGTCTGCCCCCGCGGGCACTGCTTCGACCGCGCAAAAAGCGGCTACGTCAATCTGCTCGTCTCGGGAAAGAGCGGCAATCACGGCGACGACCGCCTTATGGTGCGCGCCCGCCGCGCCTTCCTGGACGGCGGGTACTATGAGCCTCTGTCCGATGCTCTGAATGCCATGGCGCTGCAGTACGCCCATCCCGGCATGCGCGTATTCGATGCCGGATGCGGGGAGGGATACTATACCTCCCGCCTCCGCGCCGCTCTGGACGCGGGCGGCATGAGTCCGCGCGCCGCGGGTGTGGACATCTCCCGCGATGCGCTGACCGTCGCCGGAAAGCGTGACCGCGTGCCGGAGCTCGCCGTCGCCAGCGTCTATGCGCTGCCCGTGGCGGATGCCTCCTGCGACATGCTGATGTCCGTCTTCTCCCCGCTGTGCGAATCCGAATTCCTGCGCATTCTGAAGCCCGGCGGCATCTTCCTCATGGCCTACCCGCTGGAGGAGCATCTGCTGCAGCTGAAGGAGGCGGTGTACGACGAGCCCTATCCCAACCGCCCCGGCTCCGACGAGCGCCCGGGCTTCATCCTGGATGCGCGCCGCGAGCTTCACTACGCCATCACGCTGCCCGATA
>CAVGLF010000066.1:6634-10646 GCA_963630045.1 Butyricicoccaceae bacterium
CTTCGCCGTCTGCGCCTACCGGAAGGCATAACCCGCCCCGGGGAAAACCTAAAAAAAAGCCCTCTTTGCGTTTTCCCCTGGGAATACCCTTTTCCCCTTTTTTATGACGTTTCCCATTTTTCGCAGGGGCGATATATATAAGGAGGAGTGATTCACATGAGTATTCCGAAAGGCAGAACCAGCTACTTCGGCCGGTATGACAACCCCGAACGGTTCCGGCTCATCAACCAGCACGGCGTCCGCTTCGTTCTGGATCCCGGAAAGACCGGGTATCCCTCGTCCTGGGACATGAACGTGTCTCCCTATGACGGCACGGTGTATATCTCGCTGTGCCATGAGGGCGGCTTCGGCGCACATTCCCGTCTGGTCGCGTATGATCACGGAAAAAACGAGGCGCGCGTCGTCATGAAGGTCGAGGATCTCACGCTGCCGCCCAAGCGTCAGCTGCCGCACTCCAAGCTGCATGAGTCCATCGATTTTCTGCCCGACGGCCGGCTCATCGCCACGACGCACTCCACCGACCGCGCGATGCATCACCCCGAGTGGATGCCCTTTGCGCATGTCGATCATGTCTACGAAGGCTTCCCCGGCTCCGTCATCGTCATCTACGACCCCAAGACCGGCGAGGCGCGCAACCTCGGCATTCCCGCTCCGCGCGAAAGCATCTACGGCGCGTGCTATGATTCCAAGCACAACGCCTATTACATGATCGGCTTCATGCGCGGCCATGTCTACCGCTATTCTCTGGACGACAAGACCGTGAAGGATCTGGGGAAGGCCGCGGAGGTCTACTGCTACCGCCTGCACCGTGCGCCGGACGGACATATCTACGGCATGACGAAGTCCGGCTACCTCTTCCGCATCAACGTCGACACCGAGGAGCTTGAGGACATGCACTGGCGCATGCCCGCGTTCCCGGACAACTTCGTCAACAACACCTGGTACCGCTACTTCTCCCAGGCGCACGATGTCTCCGATCATGAATTCGTCTTCACCTCGACCGCAACGGAGGACATGTACCTGTTCGATACCGATACCTGCACCGTGACCGACCTCGGACGCCGCTCCCCCGTAGATTATGTCAACGACTTCGAGATCAACCCCCTGTGCCTGGACGAGTTTGCCGTCGACAAGTACGGCGTGCTCTGGTACACGCTGGGCGGCTGGATGATCGACAAGCCCGCGGACGAATTCTACCGCACGCCGGGGACGACCCTTCTGGCGCGCTGGGACTTCCGTCACGGCAAGGGTCCGGAGATTCTGGGCATCATCAGCTCGCAGGAGCTGAACTACACCCAGGCCACCGTCATGTGCCTCGATCAGGAGCGCGATATCTTCTATACCATCGGCAGCGCCAAGCCCGTCAACGATGCCCGCGGCGAGTCCGGACTCGCGCTCTTCTGCCTTGACTTGAAGGAGTTCCGTCCCCATGCCGGGCAGCCCGGCCCGATCTGGAATCAGAAGATGACCGTCACGCCCTACCCCGAGGAGGAGGTCGCGAAAATCAAGAAGAAGGCCTCGGAGCCGCCGGAATGGGCGGGAGAGGAGGTTTCCGGAAAGAATCCCTTCTCCGTCGTGCCGCTCTCCCATGTCGTACCCCTGCGTCTGTGGCGCTGCGTCGCGGACATTCCCGGTGCGCGCATCGAGGATTCCCGCGTACGCGGACTTGCCTGGGACGACGATGGCAGCATTCACGGATACTGCGGCGACACGGAAAACAAGTACTACTTCCACATCGTTCCGCGCAAGACCGCGTACTTCGCAAGCCGCGAGGAGGCCGACCGTTCTCAGGACGTCATGGTCTGGCGCACGATTCTCAAAGCCCGCGGCTATGAGCGCGAGGAAAACGGTCAGTGGGCCGTGGACGTGCCCTTCGCCTTCTCCTATGTCGTAGAAACCTTCGTCCCGGCGGATACGCTGACCGTCGGACAGGCGAAGTGGCTGGAGGAGCACCTGCAGCCCGCGCCCGCCGTCCTGCCCGAAGGAGCCATTGCCGCGGGGCAGCGCCTGCCCGAGGTTGCAGGACGCCGCTACCTCGCCGAAGCGACTGCCGTGGCGAAGCTCGGTGACGGACGCATCGCCGTCGGCACCAAGGACGGACTCTTTGCGACCCTCAAGGACGGCAATGTCTACAGCTACGGCAACGCGGCGCCCATGGGTCCCGTACGCTGCATGACCGTCACCCGCGACGGCTCGAAGCTCTACGGCACGGCCGGCGATGTCGAGGACATGGGCACGATCTTCACCTTCGACGATCAGCACGGACTGCGCCAGATGGGTCTCATCAACTACAATTCCCCCGGCTTCATGGACGGCCCGACGGCGGCGAACGTTCTCTCCAGTGTCGCGGTCAACGCCGATGGTTCGGCGCTTGCCGTCGGCGGCGCGGATCGTCTGGGCTCCGTGCATATTCTCTTCCTGTAAAAATCAAAAAAGCCCGCAGCGCGAAAAAATAACGGTCTCCCGGCTCATTTTTGAGCCGGGAGACCGTTTGCTTTCCCTTACCCGACCGACGCAGCGGGAATTTTGAGGGATGCCGTTCAGACAAAAATGGGGACTTATGCGCTTTTTTTTGATCGTGCAAAGGGCGGACGGGGGTGCTTATTTTACTTCTGCGTAGTCCATGATGTCGAGCCCCAGCATGGGCAGAAGACGCGTCAGCAGGATGCGGTAGCGCATGTAGGAGTGGTAGCGCAGCGCCTCCTCCATGAGCTCCGGGGATACGTGGATTTCCTCAAGCGTCGTGGCGGCGCCTGCGGCATGCATTTTGGCAAGCAGCGTCGCGTCGTCCGGCAGACGGTTCAGGATGATGCGGCGAATCTCGGGCCAGCGCTCGCGCAGCACGCAGGGGTCGACAAGCTCCGTGACGGTGGGCGTGTTGAGCCGGATGATGTCGGAGCGCAGCTGCGGATCGTAATGGCGCAGCACCTCTTCCATATCGAAGGGGTCGCGCACGGGGGACACCGATTCAACGCTCCCGGCGATGCGGCGGTAGATGCGGTTGATGTACAGCGAGGCAACGCCGACCTTTTTCCCGTGATACTCCGGCCAGATGCCGCGCACGACCTTATAGCACTCAAGGTAATGCGACACGACATGCTCCGCGCCCGAGGCGGGACGCGAGCATCCGGCGAGCTTCATCGCGAGTCCCGAGAGCACCAGTGCCTCCATGATGGCGCCCGCTGCCTCCTCGCTGCACTCCGTCACGCGGTCCGCCAGCTCAAAGCATCGATCCGTCGCCTGAAGCGTCAGGCGCGCGACGTTCCCGCAATAGTACTCGCCCGTCAGGACGTGCGCGATCTCCCAGTCCGCAATGCCGATGTACTTGGCCGCCATGTCGCCGAAGCCCGCGGACTTCAGCTCCGCCGGAGACGCGGCGAGCACGGCCGTATCCGCGAGAATCGCCATCGGCTGCTCGGCCTTCCACGAGGATTTGAAGTTGTTCTCGATGATGGGCGCGGTATCCGACGCAAAGCCGTCCATCGAGGGCGCCGTCGCGAAGATGGCGAATGCGCGGTTCAATTCATACGACGCGACGCGGCAGATATCGTTGAGCGATCCCGTGCCGACGGAGAGGATGCCCGGGCAGTCCGCAGCAGCCGCCTCCACCTCGCGCACCTGCTCCACCTTTGCGTACTTCATCTCATCGTACACGAGGGGCTTCACATCGAAGCCCGCATCCGCGAGGGACTCAAGAATTCCCGATGCCGCGCCCAGCGTCGCGCGATCCGCCACCAGAAGGATTTTTTCGGGAAAGCCCGCTTTTTTCAGGATGGCGCCCGCGCGCTCCGTCACGCCGTGCCCGATTTCGACCGTTTTCGTCACAAAGCTGTGCTCCCTGCCGCAGGGGCAGTTTTTCAGTGATTCCAGAATATCGCTTAAGTTCATAGCCATTGCTTCTTCCTCCCGGCTTAATTTTGAAGCTTCGGCACCGCACAAAAAGGGGCCGTTATATCGTTTTTTTTAGGGGCGATACGCCCCCAAAACAGTTTTTGCATATGTGTTATCATAC
>CAVGLF010000067.1:0-10606 GCA_963630045.1 Butyricicoccaceae bacterium
GGCGTGCTGGACGGCAACTTCATCGAGGGCATGGCGTGTGTCGGCGGCTGCATCGGCGGCGCCGGATGCCTGACACACGGTGAAAAGAGCCGTGCCGGCGTCGACCGCTACGGAAAGGAAGCCATGGAGAAGACCATCCGCGATGCCGTCGCAAGCGTCCGAGAAATCGGAGAGTAGACGGTCACGCATTTTCGGTACGCATGAGGCCTGCGATATAAAACGAAAACGGGATTTGCAGTACGCTGCAAATCCCGTTTTTTGTCCCGCAGGAAAGGCCTCCGGGGAATCCCCCCGGGGGGGAAAAAGCTCAGTGCTCCTTCCGCACGATTTTCGTGATGCGCACAACGGCGGGGGAGAGCACCATGTTGGTGATCAGCTCGAACACAAAGTTGAGCCCGACGAATCCGACGATGAGGTAGGCCGCGAAGTTTTCGAAGCCCTCCGCCGCGCCCCAGGCCGCAACCGTCTGATAGAAGAACAGGTAGCAGCCGAGCAGGAAGACTCCCGTGTTGACAATCGGGCAGACAAACGCCGCGGCAATGGTCGCGGGCAGTGCGCCGCGGGGCTCGATCAGCTTGTAGACAAGTCCTGCCGCAAGCCCGGCCAGCGTGCCCTTTGCAAGTACGGTGATCACGGTGCCGACAAAGCTGATGCCCAGAAATACGGACGCGTCTCCGCTGACAAGCACCGTAACGCCGAACGCAAAGCCGAGCCATGCGCCTGCGCCGACGCCGAACAGCGCCGCTCCGATGACAATCGGGATGAGCACCAGGGACACCGAGAAGGTGCCAAAGCGGATGAAGCTGCCCAAAAGCTGCAGGACGACGACGACCGCCGTCATGAGTCCCACGCCGACGAGCTTTTTCGTGGATGGTTTGTGGTTTGCCATATTCAATTCCTCCCGCTGCCGTTTCCTCCGAACGGGAATACGGCGCGTATTTTGCTCCCTTACTTTTCCCTGTATCCCGCGAAGGAGCGCGCGGCTAAAAAAAGGGGGGATGCGCGATCTATGAGCCGTAAAAACGCCTGCGGCTTCCGGCTTTATATCAATCCCGGAATGCCGCGGCGGGGTTTTTGCGCTTTGAAAGGCAGGATCCTACCGGTCCGTATTGCGGCGGTAGATGCAGTAGAGCCCGTCCGAGACGAGCGTCGGAGCGAGGGCGATTTTCGTCTCGCAGTAGGGGATGATCACGGAAGCGAATCCGCCGGTCGCAACGACGGAGGCATCGTCTCCGAGGATGGCGCGGTATTTCGCGATCATGCCGTCCATCATGCAGGCGGTTCCGTAGACGATGCCGGAGCGCATGCAGTCGACGGTGCCCGTTCCGATGACGTTGTGCGCTTCATCAAGGTCGATATGCGGGAGCTGAGCCGTGCGGGTGGAGAGGGCATGCAGGGAGATGCCGATGCCGGGCATGATGGAGCCTCCGATGAAGCTGCCCGAGCGGTCGACTGCGAGGATCTTCGTGGCGGTGCCCAGGTCAAAGACGATGACCGGCGGCCGGAACTTCTTCATGGCGCCGACGACATCGCAGACCAGATCCGCGCCGACACTCGAGGGGTTGTCGATGCGGATGTTGAGACCTGTGCGGAGCCCCGGCCCCACGGTCAGCACGCGGCAGCCCAGAAGCCGCGACAGTGCCGTCTTCAGCGCGGGCTGCAGCGGAGGCACGACGCTGGAGATAATGGCACCGTCGAAGGCATCCGTCGGGCAGTGATACAGATGCAGAATCGAGTTGAACGCAATGGCGTACTGATCCGCCGTCTTATTCGTCTCCGTCTCCATGCGCGACATGAACACCTGCTGCTCAGAATCATACGCCGCGAGTACGATATTGGTATTGCCGACATCCACCGTCAGAACCATAATTCTCCGATAAGCCTCCCCTTATTTGACTGAATTGAAGCGTTTTCTTCATTATAGCAGTCCGCCCGCATTTCGCAAGAGTGAATCTGACTATTTTTCCGGGCTCCCCGGACGGGGTTTTTGGGGGGACGGGGGAGAATGCGCGTTACCATTCGCGGGTTTTTCCCGTGAAGAACAGAGCGATGCAGCCCGGGCCGCAGTGGGAGCCGATGATGGGTCCCATGGGCAGGATGAGGAGACGTCCGACCTTGACGTGCGCGCGGATGTATGCCTCCATCCAGGCGGCGTCCTCGGGGCAGTCGGCATGGTTGATGATCATCGTCTGGGATTCGGGCTCGACGGCGTTTTCCAGCATACGGTCGCACATGATCTTCAGGGAGGCGCGCCGTCCGCGCACCTTCGCGCCGACGGTGAGCTTTCCGTCCTGTGCCGTGTACATCGCGGGCTTGATGCCCAGCATCGTCCCCGCGATGGCGGCCGACCGGGAGACACGTCCTCCGCGGAAGAGGTGACCCAGGTCATCCACCGTGAAGAGATGGATGAAGTACTTCTTATTCTCCTCCGTCCAGCGGGCAAGCTCATCGATGGTGAGTCCCTCGCGCTTCTTTTCCGCCATGGCCATCGCCAGACGTCCCTCGCCGCCGCACTCGCAGGTGGAGTCGATGGCGTAGACCTTCGCGTCGGGGTATTTCTCCCGTACCTCCGAGACGGCAATCTGCACGGACTGGTACATGCCGCTGCAGGCGGAGGCGAATACCAGATAGATGACGTCGCGCCCCGACTCAATCTCCTGGGAAAAACGGCGCACGAAGACGTCCGGATTCAGCTGGGCCGTCGTCGGCATCGCGCCCTCGCGCATTTTCTGATAGAATTCGTGTCCCGCAAGCGTATGTCCGTCGTCGGGATATTCCACGCCGTCGATGGTGAACGTCATCGTAAAGACCGAAAGCCCGTACTCGGAGTACATCTCAGGCAGAAGATCGCAGGTGGAATCCGTAAAAATCGTATAATCACGCATGGGAAAAAGCCCTCCACTTTCAAAAAAAGATGATTACATCAGATGCCCCCCTTTTTTTAGCAGAGCATCCGGGGGAGAAAAGCCGGTCAGGCATCCGTATTATACCGCAGCATACGGGGCACGGGCAAGGGACAAGTATACGCCGCTGTCCAATAATCGTGAAATAATTTGCATTCCGCACGCCGTTGTGCTATACTATGAGAACAGAGTAAATTCATTTCGAGGAGTTACAGATACGCCATGGCTGAATTACGTTATCATCCGCTGACCCGTGACTGGGTCATGATCGCCTCCCATCGCCAGAACCGCCCCCAGATGCCCAAGGACTGGTGCCCCTTCTGCCCCGGCTCCGGCAAGGTGCCCGACGAGTTCGACGTGCTGGAGTACGACAACGACTTCCCCGCGCTGTCGAAGAACCCGCCCGAGCCCGATGATGTCGAGACCGGACTCTATAAGACCGCTCCTTCCTACGGAAAGTGCGAGGTCATCCTCTATTCCCCCAAGCACAATGCCACGTTGCCCGAGCTCTCCGTCCCGCATGTGACGAAGCTCGTCGATCTCTGGACCGAGCGCTTCCGCGAGCTTTCTGCCGATGAGAAGATCAAGTACGTCTTCATCTTCGAAAACCGCGGAGCGGCCGTCGGTACGACCATGCCCCATCCGCACGGTCAGATTTACGCCTATCCCTTCATCCCCAAGAAGCTCCAGCTCGAGACGGAATCCTCCCGCGACTACCATAAGGAGACGGGACGCTGCCTCATCTGCGACATGCTCCGCGACGAGCGCACCGACGGACGCCGCATGGTCTTTGAAAACGAGGACTTCTCCGTCTTCATCCCGTTCTTCTGCGAATATCCCTACGGCATCTACATCGTCTCCCGCAGCCACAAGCAGAACCTCCTGCAGTTCAACGAGCGCGAGCGCGAGAATCTCGCCCGTGCGATCCGCGCCTCCGTCGGTACGCTGGACAGCCTCTTCGGCTTCCAGTTCCCGTACATGATGTGCATGTATCAGAATCCCGTGAACTCCGGCGACTATTCCGAGGACTACCATTTCCACATCGAGTTCTTCCCGCCGATGCGCTCCGCTGACAAGATCAAGTACTGCGCCTCCAGCGAGACCGGTGCCTGGGCACACTGCAACCCCACGGCGCCCGAGGAAAAGGCCGTCGAGCTCCGCGCCGCCTACGAACGCTTCTGCGCTGCGGATCGCGGCTGATCCCCCCTTAGAAAAAATAAATCCGTTCCAGAATTTTAAAAAAAGGGTCACGAGCCTTTATTCTCCCCGGGAAAAAAAGGGGGGAAAATAAGGCCCGTGGCCCTTTAAAAGCTGTATATGGGGAAAATTTCGCGCATCCCCGGTATCATCACGCGAGCCTTACGTACAGGAGCACCGCCAGGGCGATGTGCGCGATCAGAATGGCGGGCATGCCGATGACGAAGGACATATGCTTCGTCTTGTGACGGAAGATCTGCATGCCGAGATTCGCGCCGACGGAGCCTCCGATGGCGGCAGTCAGGAAGAGCACCTTCTCCCGCACACGGCGAAGCCCCAGACGCGCACGTTTTTTGTCGGCTGCCATCTGGAAGAAGGAGACGAGATTCACGACGACAAGATACGCAATCAGGATATAGTACCATTTCATAAAAGGTGACCTCCGAAAATGATTAAAAAAAGGGGGAGGCGCCGGGATTTTTTTAAAAATCCGGAGCCCCGCGGGAGACGCTCCCCCTTTTTTTTAGGAAAAGCGCGCGGGGATTCAGATGATCTGCGGGATGGAGATGCTTTTTTTCATCACGAGCTGTCCTGAAATGCTGTAGGGGACGGTCGCAAAGCGGAAGCCGCATTTGCGGTACAGGCGGATGGCGGAGCGGTTGTGCTGTGCGACGTGCAGCCGAAGCGTATCGCGTCCCTGTCTCCGGTAGGCGGTGACGGCATGACCGATGAGCTGCATTCCGAGGCCGCGGTGCCGGTACTCGGGCTCCAGATAGATCAGCGAGATGTGGCCGACACCCGGCTCGTCGCGCTGATCGCTGTCCAGCAGCAGCACCCCTGCGTGTCTTGAGCCGTCCAGACAGAGGCTGGCCATCAGAGGATGAGCCGCCATGCGGGACGCGCCGGCCAGAAAGCTCTCGGCGCTGTAGCCCTCCAGCGTGCCGAAGACCGTGCGCCACGCGTCCTGCCCCGTGCGCACCAGAAGCTCCCGGTCCCGCCGGAAATCGATGGGTTCAAAGCGCAGATCCGTGATGTCGGGGGAAAAAAGCGCGGAGGAGGGGATGCCCGAGCGCTCCAGATGCGAGACCTCGGGACCCTGAATCAGCTCCCAGGCATCGTGATCGAAGTGCAGGGTCGTGACGGAGGTATTCCCCGCGAAATCCGGCATTCGGTCGGGGAATACGGCGTCCAGAAAGGCCGCAATCGCGCCTCCGTGGGAAACGGCGGCAGCACACGCGCCGTCATGCCGCCGGGCAATGGCGGTCAGAGCCTCCCGCATGCGGAGACTGACCGCCGCGCGGGACTCGCAGCCGGGCAGATCGAACTCATGCACGGAGGAGGTGCGAAGCTGGGGAAGCTGATGGTACACATCCCCCCAGGAGAGCCCCTCCAGGGGTCCCAGGGCGATTTCGCGGAGCGCCCGCACAGGCTCGATGCGCAGACGGCGGCTCTTTGCCACGGCCTGTGCCGTGGCGGCGGTGCGGTAGAGATCGCTTGTATAGACGGCGGCCAGCGGCACATCGCGGAAGCGTGCGGAGAGCGCGCGGAGCTGAGCCTGTCCGGTGCGCGAAAGAATCTCCTCGTCCTGCCCCTGACAGAGGCGGAAGAGATTGCCCTCGGATTCCGCATGGCGGATGAGATAGATCGTGGTCAAAAAAGTTTCCCCTCCTTTTTTCTTCAGGGCTTTGCGTAGGCCGCGACCATGGCGAAGGCGAGCTTCAAAGGATCCTCGGAGGGACGCAGCCGCACGGAGACATAGGGCTTATCACCAGCGTTGAGCAGCACGCGTCCGCGCAGCTCGGGCAGCGCACAGAGCCGCCCGATGCCCTCGAAGCCTTCGCCGGATGAGCCGGGCGCCGCCAGAGTGAGCAGGAGCATGCCGTTCTTCTGCGAGACATCCGTGATGTCCGCGCGGGAGGCAGCAGCCCGAAGCAGGGCGATGGAGATGAGGTTCTGCACGGCTGCAGGCGGCTCTCCGTAGCGGTCGATGAGCTCGTCCGTCACGTCCTCCGCATCCGACTGATCGCGGATGAAGGCGATGCGGCGGTAGAGATCCATGCGTTCCTCCGACACGGGGACGTACTCCTCGGGGATATGAGCGGAAACGGACAGCTCGGCCGTGGTGTCGACGCGCTTTTCACGTCTCTCGCCGCGCTCCTCCAGGACGGCCTCCTCCAGAAGCCGCAGGTACATGTCATAGCCGACGTCCGACATATGCCCCGACTGCTCGGTGCCCAGAATGCTGCCCGCACCGCGAATCTCCAGGTCGCGCAGGGCGATCTGGAAGCCCGCGCCGAAGCCTGCAAACTCGCGCATGGCGGACAGGCGCTTCGTGCTGTCCTCGGAGAGCACCTTGCCGCGGCGGTAGGTCAGATAGGCATAGGCATGCCGGGGGGAGCGTCCCACGCGTCCGCGAATCTGATGGAGCTGCGCCAGCCCCAGGCGGTCGGCGTCCTCGATGATGAGGGTGTTGACGTTGGGAATGTCGATGCCGGTCTCGATGATGGTGGTGCAGACCAGCACCTGAATCTCGCCGTCGGACATGGCGCGCATGACCTCCGAGAGAGCGTCCTCGCCCATCTGTCCGTGCGCGACGGCGATGCTGAGATCGGGCAGTGCCTCCTTCAGACGTGCGGCGCAGCGCTCGATGGTCTCCACGCGGTTGTACAGGTAGTAGACCTGACCGCCCCGGGAGATTTCACGGCGGATGGCATCGTGAATGACGCCCGCGTCATACTCCAGCACATAGGTCCCGACGGGCTGACGGTCGCGCGGTGCCTCCTCGAGGGTACTCATATCGCGCACCCCCGTGAGCGCCATGTTCAGCGTACGCGGGATGGGTGTCGCCGTCATGGTGAGCGTATCGACGTTGCGCGCGATGTCGCGCAGACGCTCCTTGTGCGTCACGCCGAAGCGCTGCTCCTCATCGATGACGAGAAGCCCCAGGTCATGGAAGCGCAGATCCTTTGACAGCAGGCGGTGCGTGCCGATGATGACGTCGATGAGCCCCGAGGAAAGCCTTTTGTGGATGTCGCGTACCTCATGGGGCGTCTGGAAGCGCGACAGCACGGCGATTTTTACGGGATAGCCCGAAAAGCGGCGCACGGCGTTCATATAGTGCTGCCGTGCCAGGACGGTCGTGGGGACGAGGATGGCGGCCTGCTTGCCCGCGAGGACGCACTTCATGATGGCGCGGAAGGCGACCTCCGTCTTTCCGAAGCCCACGTCGCCGCAGAGCAGACGGTCCATGGGCGCGGTACTCTCCATATCGGCCTTGATCTCGCGGGTGCAGCGGAGCTGAGCCTCGGTTTCGGTATACTCGAAGGCATCCTCGAATTCCTTCTGCCAGGCATCGTCGGGCGGGAATTTATAGCCCGGACGGCGCCGGCGCTCGGCATAGATGGCGATGAGCTTCTTTGCCATGTCCTTCGCCGCGGCCTTGGCGCGGGTCTTGGTCTTCTGCCAGTCCGTGCCGCCGAGCTTATTCAGACGTGTGCGCGTCTCGTCCCCGCCTCCGCCGATGTACTTGGTCACCATGCCCAGCTGCGTTGCGGGGATGAAGAGCGTGTCCGTGCCGGCATACTGCAGCCGGATGTAGTCGCGCAGGCCGTTCTCCGTGCGGATCTTCTCGATGCCGATGAAGCGGCCGATGCCGTGCTGGTCGTGGACGACGAGGTCTCCGGGGGAAAGATCGGAGAAGGACTTGATGCGCTCTCCGGGCTTCTTTTTCGGAGTGCGGGGCTTCTTCTGCGTGCCGGAGGCGAGAATCTGTCCCTCCGTGATGACGGCGAGCTTGGCTCCGGGGTACTCGATGCCGCCGGAGAGGTTGCCGAGGGCGATGGTGACGGTGCCCGGAGACGGTACGGAGGACAGGGTAAAGTCCATGCGCGCGCCCGTTTCGGCCAGCATGGTCTCAAGATGCTCCGCCCGGCGGTCGGAGGCCGCAAGGAGGACGGTGGCATATCCCTCGCGCTTATAGTGCTGCACATCCGAGACGGCGGTCTCCAGACTGCCGCCGTAGCTCGGGAGCGCCTTCGCGATCAGCGTGAGAATCGCACGCGGACGGGGGAGAAGCGAGCCGCTGATGAAGCTTTCCAGAAGCACCGCGGCATGCGAGGTGAAGGCAGCGCACAGGGATTCGTAGTCGCGGACGAACTCCAGCTGCTCCGGCGTGAGGATTCCGTCCTCCAGAAGGGCCTTCGTGTCCTCGCCCATCTGCCAGGCGTAGGCATCCGCGCTCTCACGCACGCGTCCGGCCTCGTCCAGAAGGACGATTGTCTCGGGTGGAAAGTAATCGAAGGCGGTGCAGAGAGCGGGCGCGATCTGCGGCAGGTAGCGGTCCAGCGCGGGAAAGCTGCCGGTCTCCTGAAGCCGCTCGAGGTCGGCCGAGAGGTTTTCCACGAGATGCTCCGGGGTCTTGCGGCGGTGGGAGGAGGAATGGATGAGCCCGCGGATGCACTCGCACAGCCCCGAAAGCCCGTCCGGCGCGGCGTCCGGCAGTGCCTCGCGCGCGGGCAGGAGCAGGGCGGAGCTGAGATTCTCCGTGCGTCTCTGGGATTCCGTATCGAAAAAGCCCATGGAGTCGATCTCGGTATCGAAGAAATCGATGCGCACGGGGGAGGAGTAGGCGGGGGAGAAGACATCGAGGATGCCTCCGCGCAGCGCAAACTGTCCGCAGCCCTCGACGCGGTCCGAACGCTCATAGCCCGCCGCGGCCAGCCTCTTCGCCAGGGATTCCGGCTCGATGCTCTGCCCGCATCTGACGGTTATGCTGTGAGTACGCAGCGCATCCGGCGAAATCGTGCGCAGCATCAGCGCGTCCGGCGTGGTGAGCACCAGAGGAGCCGTCCCGGCCGAGATCTCGTACAGCGCATGCAGACGGCGAAACTCCCAGTCGCGGGAGGCGGATTCGATGTTCCGGAAGACGGGCTCGCGCGCGGGAAGCACCATGGGCTCCTCGCCGGAGAGAAATGCGATATCGGAGGACATGCGGCGGCACTCCGGCTCGTCGGCGCAGATCACGACCAGAGGCCGTCCGGTGAAGCGCCGGACGGCTGCCGCCATATGAGCCTTATGCGCACCGGAAAGCCCGCCGACGGCCGTAACCGTACCGCTCTCAATGCGCCGCAGGAGCTCTTCGAATTCGGGCATGCCGCGAAGAGCAAGACACAGACCTAACACGTAAAAATACCCTCATCAAACGAATTCGGTTTCAAAAAGAGGCTTCGTCCCGTTATACCCTGCACGTATGGGGAAAAACGGGCTTATCCCCCTCGGGGTCCATCCGGGAGGGGGTCAGAAAGCTCGTATGGGAGAATGATCAGATCTTCGACCACTTCACGCCCTGCGGCGTGTCGGTCAGAAGGATGCCCATGGATTTAAGCTCCTCGCGGATGCGGTCGGCCTCCGCATAGTTTTTGGCCTTCTTTGCGGCGGTGCGCGCCTCGATGAGCTCCATGACGCCCTCGGGAGCCTCGGGCTCGGCGGCAGCGGCCTCCGCGTTCCTCCGGCGCAGCCCGTCCGCGGCGGAGAGGAGGCTGAGGGACAGCACGGAGTCGAACTCGCCCGTGAGTGCAAGCTTTGCCGCATCGTCGAGGTCGGACTTCAGCAGGTCGTACAGAGCCGTCAGCGCAAGCGAGGTGTTGAGGTCGTTGTCCATCGCCTCGCGGAAGGCGCGGCGGTACGGCGCGGCGGTCTCCTCACAGAGGGAGCCGCGGGCGGGGTCGAGCGCGGCCAGCCGCTCGACGAGCTTTTTATACGCTGCGGCGGCGTTGTCGAGGTTGGCATAGGAGAACACCAGCGTGCGGCGGTAATGGGATCCAAGGCAGAAGAAGCGGTATGCCATGGGGTCATAGCCCTTCTGCTCCAGAAGGGAAACGGTCAGAAATTCGCCCTTGGACTTCGACATCTTGCCGGTTTCGTCGTTCAAGTGCATGACGTGGAACCAGTAGTTGCACCACTTGTGGCCGATGTACGCCTCGCTCTGCGCGATCTCGTTGGTGTGATGGGGGAAGGCATTGTCGATGCCGCCGCAGTGGATGTCGAGGTACTCGCCCAGATACTTCAGGCTGATGCCGGAGCACTCGATGTGCCAGCCCGGGTAGCCGACGCCCCAGGGGCTGTCCCATTTGAGCTCCTGATCGTCGAACTTGGACTTCGTGAACCAGAGGACGAAATCCTCCTTGCTGCGCTTGGACAGATCCTCCTCCACGCCCTCGCGCACGCCGGAAAGCAGGTTTTCGCGCTCGTGCTTGTTGAAGACGTAGTACTCCGCAAGCTTGGAGGTATCGAAGTAGACGTTGCCCTCGGAGATATAGGCATAGCCCTTCTCGAGAAGCACCTCGACTAGGTGAATGTACTCGGGGATGCAGCCGGTGGCGGGCTGGACGACGTCGGGACGGCGGATGTTGAGCTTGGCGCAGTCGGAGAAGAAGGCGTCGGTGTAGAACTGCGCGATCTCCATGACGGTCTTATGCTCGCGGCGGGCACCCTTGAGCATCTTGTCC
>CAVGLF010000068.1:0-10586 GCA_963630045.1 Butyricicoccaceae bacterium
CCAAAGGAGCGCCGCGCGAGGGGGAAAAAGGGGGTTCGGGGCACTCCCCGACCCCATAAAATGCTTCAGCCAATACGGCAGTCCCCAAAGGAGCGCCGCGCGAGGGGGAAAAAGGGGGTTCGGGGCACTCCCCGACCCCGAAAAAATGCTTCAAAGGAGAGGATCATCATGTCCCGGGTACTGGATCACCTGATCGAGCAGGAGGTCGACAGCTGCAGGCTTCCTTCGGTTTCGGTTGCCGTGGGGAACAGGGACGGCGTGCTCTATCGCAAGTCCTACGGCTTCGCCCGCTGCTTTCCCGATGACGCGCCGGTGACGGAGTACCCGCCGGCAGCATTTACGAGCACCGTCCCCGTGACGGACGGCACGCTCTATGACTGCGCTTCGCTGACGAAGGTGCTGTCGACCTCCTCCGTCGCCTTCCGGCTGATCCAGCGCGGCGTGATTACGCTGGACGATACGCTTGGACGCTTCCTCCCCGCGCCGGAGGATAAGCGCGGCATCACCGTGCGCGAGCTGATGACCCATACCTCCGGGATGGTCGCCTCCGTGGATCTGGAGACCCGCGACCCCGACCCTGCGCATACGCTTGGAACGCTGCTGTCCCTCGAAATGCGCGACCGCCCGGGAAAGAGCGTGGAGTACTCCTGCATGGGCTATATGCTTCTGGGCTTCCTTCTGGAAAAGGCTGCGGGCGCGGGTCTTGACAGCCTTGCGCGGGAGCTTGTGTTCGAGCCGCTGGGCATGACGCGTACGGGGTATAAGCCCCTGTCCCGCGGGGAGCACGACATCGCGGCGACGGAGTACCGTCCGGAGCTGGGACGCTACCTCTGCGGCATCGTGCATGACGAAAACGCCCGCTTCTGCGGAGGCGTTTCGGCGAATGCGGGACTCTTCTCCTGCCTCGACGACTGCATCCGCTATGCCGAAATGCTCGTGCGCGGCGGCGACGGCTTCCTCTGTCCGGCGCTCCTGCGCGAGGCCGTGCGCTGCCGGACGGCGGGCATGGGCGAGGCGAGGGGACTGGGCTTCCACATCAACCGCTTCCCTTCGGCGGACGCCGTGCAGTACGCGGGTCCCGCAGGCGAGCTCTTCTCGGACGGCGCGTTCGGGCATACGGGCTTTACCGGCACGAATCTCTTCGTTGACCCGGAGTCGGGACTCTACTGCATCATGCTGACCAACCGCGTGCATCTCACACGCGCCTGCGATGCCCATCTGCGCCTGCGCAGAGTGATCGGCAATGTCGCCGCCGCGGAGTTTTCGGGGAAAATAAGCCGGTAACGCAGGATAGGCGGGAGGGGTGCGGCATGCTCCGCACCCCCACAGAGCGCAGGATGCTTTCAAAAAGAGGAATACGGGGAAGGAAAAATTGCCGGTCATGACCGGCAAAGCCCGGGGGATTCGGAGCAAAACAGGCTTGCCTTCGGGTGCACAGGCGTGCTATAATGTAGAAAAATCAGTGTTTTTGGAGGACGGAGCCTAAAAAGATGGTTACCTATACACCGGAAAAAACCTATTACATGTACAATTCCCGGACATTCGCCGCATCGCGCGACCCCGGGGATATCGATGCGGAGCTGTACGGCTCGGGGTTCATGACCTCGCCCAAGGATTTCATGAATCCCGAAGCCGCGCGCCGCGGCACGATGGCGTATAAGATTCTGGCGGCGCATAACACGTCCGGGGACGACGAGCATCTGAAGCTGCGCTTCGATGCGCTGACCTCGCACGACATCACCTATGTCGGCATCATCCAGACGGCGCGTGCCTCGGGGCTGGAGAGGTTCCCCATGCCCTATGTGCTCACCAACTGCCACAACTCCCTGTGCGCCGTCGGAGGCACGATCAACGAGGATGATCACCGCTTCGGACTCTCCGCGGCGAAGAAGTACGGCGGCATCTATGTGCCTCCGCACATGGCGGTCATCCATCAGTACATGCGCGAGCGCATGGCGGGCTGCGGCAGGATGATTCTGGGCTCCGACAGCCATACGCGCTACGGCGCGCTGGGCACGCTTGCCATCGGCGAGGGAGGCCCCGAGCTTGCCAAGCAGCTCCTCGGCCGAACCTATGACATTCCGCGTCCGGATGTCGTGGGCGTCCTTCTGACGGGCAAGCCCCGTCCGGGCGTCGGCCCTCAGGACATCGCGCTGGCGATCATCGGTGCGGTCTTCAAGGACGGCTGCGTCACGAACAAGATTCTGGAATTCATCGGAGACGGCATCCGGAACCTCTCCGTCGAGTACCGCTGCGGCATCGACGTCATGACGACGGAGACGACCTGCCTGTCCTCCGTCTGGCGCACCGATGAGGCCGTGCGGGAGTATCTGCGCGAGCACGGACGCGAGGAGGACTACCGCGAGCTCCGTCCCGACCGCGTGGCGCTGTACGACGGCATGATCCGCGTCGACATGTCGGAAATCGACAGCATGATCGCGCTGCCCTTCCATCCCTCGAATGCGGTCAGCATCCGCGAGTTCAATGCGAATGCCGGGGATTATCTGCGCGCCATCGAAAAGGAGGCGGCGGTGAAGTTCCCGAAGGCGAAGCTCGACCTTACGGGCAAGATCGAGGGCGGACGCGTGCGCGCCGACCAGGGCATCATCGCCGGCTGCGCCGGAGGCAGCTTCGAAAACCTCTGCGCGGCGGCGTCCATCCTGCGCGGGCACACGGTCGGCAGCGGGGGCTTCGACATCTCGGCGTATCCCGCGAGCATGCCGATCTATATGGAGCTGTCGCGCCGCGGCGAGGCGGCGGAGCTCATGGCGGCGGGCGTTACGGTGAAGACGGCCTTCTGCGGTCCCTGTTTCGGAGCGGGAGACACCCCGGCGAACAACGCATTTTCCCTGCGCCACACCACCCGCAACTTCCCCAACCGCGAGGGCTCCAAGCCCGGAGCGGGTCAGATCGCGGCGGTCGCCCTCATGGATGCCCGCAGCATCGCCGCGACGGCGGCCGCGGGAGGCCTGCTGACGGCGGCAACGGAGCTTGACTGGAGCGAGCCGCGCACGGTCTATCACTTCGATTCCGCTCCCTACGATGCGCGCGTGCTGGATGCAGCAGGCAAGGCCGATCCGTCTGAGCCCCTCGTTCTGGGACCGAACATCACCGACTGGCCCGCGCAGCCCGAGCTTCCCGAAAATCTTCTGCTGCGCGTATGCTCCGTCATCACCGATCCCGTTACGACAACGGACGAGCTGATCCCGTCGGGCGAGACGTCCTCCTACCGCTCGAATCCGAGAAAGCTTTCGGAGTTTGCGCTGTCGCGCCGCGACCCGCAGTACGTCGGACGCGCCAAGGCGGTGGCGGCACTCGGAGCGGAGGAGCTGGCCGCGGCGTGCGCGCCCTTCGGCGTATCCCCGGAGCACACGCTTGCGGAAAGCGTCGTCTGCGCGGTGAAGCCCGGAGACGGCTCCGCGCGTGAGCAGGCGGCGAGCTGCCAGCGCGTGCTGGGCGGCGCCGCCAACATCGCGAACGCCTACGCGACGAAGCGCTACCGCTCCAACCTCATCAACTGGGGCATGCTGCCCTTCACGACGAAGGAGAACATCGCGGACTTCTGCGTCGACGAGTGGATCTGCGTGCCCGGCATCCGCGCGGCGGTCGGGGGCGCACAGCGGGACGTGACGGCCTGGGTGCTCCGCGGCGGCGAAAAGCGCCCGGTGCGGCTGGAGCTGCCGGAGCTTACGGATGAGGAGCGCACCATCCTCCTGCGCGGCTGCCTCATCAACCACTACAGGGCCGAGCTATGAGAGTACTGGCAGTGGACTACGGCGATGCCCGCACGGGCATTGCCGTCTCCGACCCGACGGGATTCCTGACGGGGGACACGACGGTCATCGCCTCCTACCGCGCGGAGGTCGTGGCGGAGGAGATCGCGAAGCTGTGTGCGAAATACGGCGTGGAACGCATCGCCGTCGGGCGGCCGCTGAACATGAACGGCACGGCGGGGGAGCGTGCGCTGAAGGCCGAGGCCTTCGCCGGACGCCTGCGCGAGATCACGGGGCTGCCCGTTGACCTGTGGGACGAGCGGCTGACCTCGGTGGACGCGAACCGCATCCTGTCCGATGCGGGGAAAAAGCGCGGGAAGCAGAGAGCCAGAGTGGATGCCGTTGCGGCAAGCCTGATTCTGGAAGGCTACCTGGGCTTTTTAAAGCGCGGGAATCCTTAATTTCCCGCGGGAAGGGATATCCCGGGAAAAAATCCGAATGCCCTTTTTTGTATCCCGAAGGGCAAAACAGAAAAAATGTAAGGCGCTTTCGGTTTATGATAAAAAGCGAAGGCGCCTTTTTGACTCCCCTGCGTTTTTGGGGCGCTTCGGCCGGCATGCGCGGCGCACCGGATTTTTTGCCCGATAAGAGCCGTCTAACCGCGAAATACGACGGAAAAAGGCTTGCAAACGGTATTTATGTGTGCTATACTGGGAAAACGTGAAATCACGGGAATTCGTTTTTTTTGAGGTGGCAACATGATTCATCTGCTTGCCCGATGGTTCATACGGGAGCCCGGGGAGGGCGATCCCGCGCGTGTGCGGACGGCGTACGGGGTGCTGGCAAGCTGCGTGGGGATTGTACTGAACGTGATGCTGTGCGCGCTGAAGCTCTTTGCCGGAACGGCGGCGGGCTCCGTCGCGATCCGCGCCGATGCGATGAACAATCTTTCCGATGCGGGATCCTCCGTCGTGACGCTTCTGGGCTTCAGGCTTTCAGAGCAGAAGCCGGATCCGGGGCATCCGTTCGGGCACGGACGGATTGAGTACATCTCGGGTCTTGTCGTGGCCTTCCTCATCATCCACATGAGCCTGGATCTGCTGCACGAATCGATCGACAAGCTGAGGAATCCTGAGCTTGTCACGTTTTCGTGGGTGACGGCGGCGATTCTCGCCGTATCCGTGCTGACGAAGCTGTACATGTTCGCGTACAACCGAAGCATCGGGAAAAGGCTCGGCTCCTCGGCGATGGAGGCCGCGGCTCAGGACAGCATCTCCGATACCGCCGCGACGGCGGTCGTGCTCGTCTCGGGCATCGTGGGCAGGCTCACGGGGCTGAACATCGACGCATGGTGCGGCATCGCGGTCGCGCTCTTCATCCTGTATTCGGGCATCATGGCGGCGCGGGATACCGTGAGTCCCCTTCTGGGGCAGCCGCCGGAGGCGGAGCTGGTGGAGCAGATCCGCAGAATCGTGCTGGGGCACGGGGAGATTCAGGGACTGCACGACCTGATCGTGCACGACTACGGGCCGGGGCGCCGGATGATCTCCCTGCATGCGGAGGTGCCGGAGCATGCGGACCTGCGCGCAACGCACGAGGTCATCGACACCGTCGAGCAGGAGCTCAGAGAGCAGCTCGGCTGCGAGGCGGTGGTGCATATGGATCCGATCGTCACGGACGACGCGGAAACCGCTCAGGCCTTCATGACGGTCGCCCGCATCGTGACGGCGGAGGACGAAAGGCTGTCGCTGCATGATTTCCGCATGGTCAAGGGGCCGACGAGGTCGAACCTGATCTTTGATATGGTGGTGCCGTACGGCTTTCATATGAAGGACGAAGAACTGGTAAAGGAGATCTGTGATCGCGTGCGGAGCTGCAATCCGTCGTGGAATGCCGTGATCAACATCGATAAGAGCTATGTATGAGGAATTTCTGCCGGTCAGCCGCCGGGATATGGAGGAAAGAGGCTGGGACGCCCCGGATTTCGTGTTCGTGACGGGCGACGCCTATGTCGACCATCCGACCTTCGGAGCGGCCATTCTGTCGCGGCTTCTGGAGGATGCGGGCTACCGCGTGGCAATCCTCGCGCAGCCGGACTGGAGAAGCCCGGAGGCGTTTCGCGAGTTCGGAGAGCCGAGACTGGGGTTCCTTGTGACCTCGGGCAACATCGACTCCATGGTCGCGCACTACAGCGCGGCGAAGAAGAGACGGAGCTATGACTACTATTCCCCCGGGGGGAAGACCGGGAAGCGTCCCGACCGCGCCGCCATCGTCTACTGCAGCCGCATCCGCGAGGCGTATCCGGATGTGCCGGTCATCCTCGGCGGGCTGGAGGCCTCCCTGCGCAGGCTGGGGCACTACGATTACTGGGACAATGCCGTGCGGCCCGGAATTCTGCTGGATGCGGGCGCGGATCTTCTCATCTACGGCATGGGCGAGACGGCGCTTCTGCGCATCGCGGAGCTCCTTGCGCGCGGCGTACCCGTGCGCAAGATCCGTGACGTGCGCGGTACGGTCTACGCGGCGCAAAAGGGGGAGCGGGTGCACTACCCCGTGGCCGATACCTTCGATTATGCGCGGATGTGCGAGGATCGGCGCTACTTCGCCTCCTGCTACGCCGTCCAGTACCGCAATACCGATGCCGTCACGGGTCAGGCGCTGGTCGAGGACTACGGCAGCCGCGTGCTGGTGCTGAATCCGCCGCAGCCCCCGCTGGAGCGGGACGAGCTTGACCGGGTGGCGGAGCTTCCCTATACGCGCCGTGCCCATCCGATGTACGACCGTCTGGGCGGAGTGCCCGCCGTGGCGGAGGTGGCGTTCTCCATCACGCACAACCGCGGCTGCTTCGGCGCGTGCAGCTTCTGCGCGCTGGCGTTCCATCAGGGACGTGCGCTGCGCTCGCGCAGCATCGAATCCGTCGTGCGGGAGACGGAGCTGCTGACAAAGCTGCCCGGCTTCAAGGGCTACATCAACGACGTCGGAGGGCCGACGGCGAACTTCCGCGAGCCCTCGTGCAAAAAGCAGCTGACTCAGGGCGTCTGCGCGAACCGCCGCTGTCTCACGCCCCGGCCCTGCCCGAACCTGCGCGTGGATCACTCGGATTATGTAAAGCTCCTGAAAGCGGTCGAAAGCGTTCCGGGTGTGAAGAAGGTCTTCATCCGCTCCGGCGTGCGCTTTGACTACGTAATGGCGGATCACGACGAGACCTTCCTTAAAAAGCTCATACGGGATCACGTCTCGGGACAGCTGCGCGTGGCGCCGGAGCATTGCTCGGACGGCGTCCTTGCGTGCATGGGCAAGCCGCCCTTTGAGGTCTACGAGCGCTTTACCCGCCGCTTCTACGAGCTGACGCGCGCCTACGGGCTCGACCAGTATGCCGTGCCCTATCTCATCTCGAGCCACCCGGGGAGTACGCTATCCGATGCCGTAACGCTGGGCGAGTACCTGCACCGCCATCACCTGAGCCCCGAGCAGGTGCAGGATTTCTACCCGACGCCCGGCACGCCCTCCACCTGCATGTTCTGGACGGGACTCGATCCCTTCACGCTTCGCCCGGTGTACATCGCGCGCGACCCGCATGAGAAGGCTATGCAGCGGGCGCTCCTGCAGCCGGGCAACCCGAAAAATGCGGCGCTCATCCGCGAGGCACTCATAAAGACCGGCCGCCGCGACCTGATCGGATACGGCCCCGGATGCCTGGTGCGTCCCGCCCCCGCGGGAGGACGGAGCGCGGCACAGGGTGCCCAAAGCCGCAAAGAGACGCGGAAAAACACGGAGGGGCGCACGGCGGGAAAGCCTTATAACAAACACTCATCGGACAGAAAAAAGCATTAGGGAACGCACAAAAAAACGGAAGGAGCCCTTTTTTCGGGGGGCGTTCCTTCCGTTTTTTATTATGCCTGTATATAACGCGGCGTCCCCTCATGGGGGGAGCTTACGCCTCGTCCGCGGGGGACTTTTCGGGGAGCTTTTCCACAACGGCCCAGGCGACGCGCTTTTCATCGCGGCTTTCCGTATGGATGCGCAGGCCGCAGACCTCGACGTCCGGGACGGGGGAGCCCTCGGGCGGGATGGAGTCAAAGCGGCTGTAGATCAGACCGCCCAGCGTGTCGAAGCCTTCGTCCGTGGGGATTTTGACCTCGAGCGTCTCGTTGATCGTTTCGATGTCCGCCTGACCCGAGATGCGGAAGCGTCCGTCGGGCAGAGGCGAGATGTCCGGCTCCTCATGCACGTCGGACTCGTCATAGATGCTGCCGACGATTTCCTCCAGCAGATCCTCGACGGTGACAAGACCCGCGACCTCGCCGAATTCGTTGATGACGATGGCCATATGCGTCTTGCGCGCCTGCAGGTTGCGGAACAGGGTGTCCGTATGGACGGTTTCCGGAACGCAGTAGGGCTCGCGCAGGAGGCTGCGCAGGGGAGCGGGCTCGGAAGAGCACTGATTGAGCAGGTACTCGCGTCCGATCAGGATGCCGATATAGTGATAGGGATCGTCGTCGTAGACGGGCAGCCGGGAGCATCCGGAGGTGCGCAGGATGCGTAAAATCTCATCGGAGGGCATGTCGACGCCGATGGCCTCGATGTCCGAGACGTGCGTCATGACATCCGCTGCCGTGGTGTTGTTGAATTCGAAGACGTTTTCGATCATATCGCGCTCGGCGGAGGCGATGGTGCCCTTTTCCTCGCCGAGATCCACCATCAGGCGGATTTCATCCTCCGTGACATCCTCGTCGCCGGCCTTCGTCTGCATGCGCAGGAGGCGCAGGACGCCCTCGGTCGACTTCGTCAGCAGCCATACGACGGGCTTCAGTACAACGGACATGGCGGTGACGACCACGGCGGCGATGCGCGCCAGCTGGTCGGAGCGCTGCATGGCGATGCGCTTGGGGACGAGCTCGCCGAAGACAAGGGTGAAGTAGGAGAGAACGACGGTGATGAGAATCAGGGAGACGGTCTCCAGTGCCGCGGGGGAGAGCAGACGGAAGCCGAGTCCGTCATAGAGCCAGGACGAGAGTATGCCGGAAAAGCCGTCCGCGGCAAAGGCACTGCCCAGAAATCCCGCGAGGGTGATGCACACCTGAATGGTGGACAGAAAGCTCGAGGGATCGTCGAGCATGGGGAGCAGCTTCTTCGAGGCACGGTCGCCCTCCTCGGCGGCGCGGCGCACCTTGCCGGAGTTCAGCGAGAGCACCGCGATTTCCGACGCGGCAAAGAAAGCGTTCAGCGCGATCAGCACAACCTGCAGCAGCAGTTGTCGTCCAACGGGATCTTCCACGAAATATATACCTCCATTTTTGTTTTTTCGGAAGGGGGGAAAGCGCGCGGGGGGATTCCGGGGTATGAGCCTTCTTTTTTCCCTTGCCGATGGATTGTAACCAGGCCGCTCCGCTCTCTTTGCTTCAAGCGGCAAAAGCGTCCGGTTACGCTCATTATATCATGAATCGGGCACGGAAGGCAAGAACGGATTTGAACGCATTTTTCGCCCAAAAGGGTGATTTTCCGCGGTCTGGCTCCCGCACATACGGCGCACCGTGTCGGGACACGCGAAAATCGGGGAAAATCTCCCCTTTTCCCCCGTACGCGTACCTTGTGCCGCGCACGGGGGGAAAAAAGAGCGCGCCAAGAAAAAACGAAGCCCGGAAGGAAGCCCGGGGGGTATTTCGAAAAAGTGCAAAAGAATAACGGGAAAGCGGGATTCTTGTGACGGATACGTCCGGAACAATCGTTGAAATGCACAAATATTGGCACAGACCTCGAAAACTGGGCACCATAATGCTAAAAATGAACCATTGCGGATAGTTTCACTTGCATTTTGGAACAATATGACGTATAATATCACCCGTATGAATCAAAAACCCGATTGTGCCAGCGCACAAGGGGAAAAGGAGTCTGCATCATGAATTATAATAAGAAGAGCGTTCGCGATATCGATGTCGCCGGAAAGCGCGTTCTCGTCCGCTGCGACTTCAACGTTCCGCAGGATGAAAACCTGAACATCACCGATGAAACCCGCATTCTCGGCGCTCTGCCGACGATCAAGTACCTGCGCGAGCAGGGTGCGCGTGTCATCCTCTGCTCCCACCTCGGCCGCCCGAAGGGTCAGTTCATCGACAAGTATTCCCTGGCGCCCGTGGCCGCCCGTCTGTCCGAGCATCTGGGCTGCCCCGTTGCCATGGCGAAGGACGTCATCGGCGAGTCCGCTCAGGCCTGTGTCGACGCGCTGAAGGACGGCGATGTCTGCCTGCTGGAGAACGTCCGCTTCCATAAGGAAGAGGAAAAGAACGATCCCGAGTTTGCAAAGAAGCTTGCCTCCTTTGCCGAGATCTATGTCAACGACGCGTTCGGCACCGCGCATCGCGCGCATGCCTCCACCGCCGGCGTTGCGGATTACCTCCCCGCGGTCTGCGGCTTCCTGATTGAGAAGGAAATCTCCGTCATGGGCAAGGCTCTGGCGGATCCGGTCCGTCCGTTCGTTGCGATCCTGGGCGGCGCGAAGGTCTCCGACAAGATCGGCGTCATCAACAACCTCCTTGAGAAGGTCGACACGCTCGTCATCGGCGGCGCCATGGCGTATACGTTCATCAAGGCGATGGGCGGCGAAATCGGCAAGTCCCGCTGCGAGGATGACAAGCTTGACTATGCCCGCAAGATGGTTCTGAAGGCCAACGAGCGCGGCGTGCGCCTCCTGCTCCCGATCGACACCGTCGCGGCGGCGGAGTTCAAGGCGGATGCGGAGCCCGTGGTTGTCGATTCCAACAACATCGGCGAGCTGATGGGTCTGGATATCGGCCCGAAGACGATCGAGTACTATTCCCGCGCCATCAAGGATGCCGGCATCTGCGGCCTGGGCGGCGCATCCTTCCCCACGCA
>CAVGLF010000069.1:0-10546 GCA_963630045.1 Butyricicoccaceae bacterium
GTGTACATGCGGACGATTCCGGGCTCGTTCGGCACGAATTCCTCCCTTGTGTGGGAGAGGCTGTTGTAAAGCTGCATAAGATAAATGACTCCTTATTCCTTGCGCATGCCGACGTGAATCAGTGCGCGATTTGTCCAGAAATAGTCAAAGCCGGACCAGAGGGTGACGGCAGCGGCGATCCAGGAGAGCACGCAGAGAACCGTGTCTCCGAAGGGAAGCCAGAGCTCGGGACGCAGCAGGAAGAGCACGGCGACCACGAGCTGCACGGCGGTCTTGATCTTGCCCGAGACGGCCGCGGCGAGAAGCCGTCCCTCATTCATGGCAACGACGCGCAGCGAGGAGACGGCGTACTCGCGGGCGATGATGAGGACGACCGGCACGACGCTCATGCGGCCCTGTGCCAGGAAGATGAGGTACGCCGTTCCGACCAGAAGCTTGTCCGCCAGAGGATCCATGATCTTGCCGAAGGACGTTATGAGATTATATTTGCGTGCGATGTAGCCGTCGAGCTTGTCCGTAATCGAAGCTGCGGCAAAGATCAGCAGCGCGAGAACGGGTGCCGGCCCCCACGAGCTCAGGGAAAAGAAGATGAAGATCGGAATCAGGACAATGCGCAGAATGGTCAGACGATTGGGCAGCGTCATGGGGCGGCCTCCTTACAAAGCATAGGGCTTTCGGGTCAGGCAAAAAACGAAAGAAAGATCCCGCATCCTGTGGGGGGGGAAAAACGCGCTCCCGCCGGCGGTTAAATGCGGGGGAAAATGAAAATCAGACGAATCAGACAAGCTCGCCCACAAGGTCGCCGTCGATGTCCTCCGTGATGCGCACGCGGACAAAGTCGCCTTCGTGGGGACGGTTCTTCTCGGGCTTATAGATGAAGACCTTGCCGTCGATGTCGGGGCTTTCGGCATAGGAGCGTCCGAAGAAGCAGCCCGCAGCGCGGTCGAAGCCTTCGACCAGCACGGTCTGGACAGTGCCCAGCATGCGGGTGTTGCGGCGCGAGACGACGCGCTCCTGGATTTTCATGATGGTTTCGGCGCGGTGCTGCTTTTCCTCCTCGTCGATCTGATCGGGAAGCTCGGCTGCGGGAGTGCCCTCCTCCTGAGAGTAGGGGAAGCAGCCCAGACGGTCGAACTTCTGCGTCTCAACGAAGTGGCACAGCTCGGCGAAGTCCTCCTTCGTCTCGCCGGGGAAGCCCGCGATGAGGGTCGTGCGCAGGACAAGACCCGGAATGGCGCGGCGCAGACGGCGCAGCACGTCCTCCAGGGACGCGCGGGTATCGCGGCGGTTCATGGCGGCGAGGATGCGGTCGCAGCAGTGCTGAATCGGGATGTCGAGGTATTTGAGGATCTTCTCCTCACCGGCGATGACATCGATGAGCTCGGGCGTGATGTCGGAGGGATAGAGGTAGTGCAGCCGGATCCACGAAAGCCCCTCGATTTTGCAGAGCCTGCGCAGAAGCTCGGCAAGCTGAGGCTCGCCGCCGAAATCGGTGCCGTAGCGGGTGATGTCCTGCGCGATGACGATGAGCTCCCGCACGCCGTTTTCCGCAAGATGACGCGCCTCCTCGACGACGGCATCCATCGGACGGCTGCGGTAGGGACCGCGGAGCGAGGGGATGACGCAGTAGGAGCAGTGGTTGTCGCAGCCCTCGGCGATCTTGATATAGGCGGTGTAGGAGGGCGTTGTCTGCACTCTGGGACATTCCGGAATGGGCGTGTCCAGCGGCGCGAAGCGGGAGATGGACTCCATATGTCCCTCCTCCGCGGAGGCCAGCAGCCGGTCGCAGACCTCGACGATGTCGAGATAGGAGGCGGTGCCCAGAACGGCGTCGACCTCGGGCATGGTCTCGAGCACCTCATTGCGGTAGCGCTCGGCCAGGCATCCGGTCACGACCACGGCGGTCAGTGCGCCGGAGTCGCGGGACTTCGCCAGCTCGAGAATCGTATCGATGCTTTCCTTCTTGGCGTCCTCGATGAAGGCGCAGGTGTTGATGATGGCGACATCGGCCTCATCGGGATCCTCAACGAGCTCGTAGCCCGCTTCGAAAAGACGCGCGAGCATCTGCTCGGCATCGCAGAGATTCTTGGCGCAGCCAAGGGACTGTATCGTAAACTTCTTACTCATCGTCAAAACTCCTGTCGCGCGCGCCGCAGATTCCGTTGAGCGCCGCGGTGATTTCATGAATCGGGAAGCCGCGCCGCAGAAGCGCAGCCGTGACCCTTCGCCGGGAGGCATCGGAGCCGTCCCCGCGCAGCAGCTTCTGCGCAAGCGCACTCAGCCGCCCGCCGTCCGGCTCATACCCGGACATGGCTCTGTCTATGGCCTCGGAGGGCAGCCCGTGGGCGCGCAGCTGGGCGGGAATCGCCCGGACGCCGTAGCCTTTGGCCGCATAGCGGCGCACGAGGCTTTCGGCGTAGGCCTCTTCATCGATGTATCCGAGCTGCTCGAGCCGGTCCAGCGCGGACGCGGCCTCGTCCGGCGCATAGCCGCGGCGGGAAAGCCTTTCCGAAAGCTCCGCACGGCTGTACGCACGCATGGACAGAAGCCTTACGGCTGCCGCCTGCGCGGACTCATTCGTCTTCATCTTCCTCGAAGTCGTCGGCATCCACGGACACCGGATTGGACGCGGCGGCGCTCTTCTCTTCCTCGCGGCCGGAGGTCTTCGTCGCGGCGGCAATGATTGCCGCACGGAGCTTCGCCGCCTCCTCGGGGTTATCCTTATAATACTGAACCGCCTTTTCATGCCCCTGCCCGAGACGCACGTCTCCCGCGGAGAACCAGGCGCCGCTCTTCTGGACAAAGCCGTAGAGAAGCCCCAGGTCAACGAGCTCGCTGTCCGCGCTGATGCCCTGACCGAAGATGATGTCGAACTCCGCAATGCGGAAGGGAGGCGCGACCTTGTTCTTCACGACCTTGGCACGGACGTGATTGCCGATGTTTTCGGTGCCGCTTTTCACGAATTCCGTGCGGCGGATGTCGATGCGGACGCTGGCATAGTACTTCAGAGCGCGTCCGCCCGTCGTCGTCTCGGTGGGTCCTCCGTAGGAGGGCATGCCGCCGATCTTTTCACGCAGCTGATTGATGAAGATGACGATGCAGTTCGTCTTCGCGATGCTGCCCGCGAGCTTGCGCAGCGCCTGGGACATCAGACGCGCATGCATGCCCATGAAGCTGTCGCCCATCTCGCCGTCGATTTCGGCACGCGGAACGAGCGCCGCGACGGAGTCCACAACGACGATGTCCACGGCGCCCGAGCGCACGAGGGACTCGGTGATGTCCAGCGCCTGCTCGCCGTTGTCGGGCTGGGAGACGAGAAGGGAATCGATGTCGACGCCCAGAGCGCGGGCGTATACGGGATCCAGCGCGTGCTCCGCGTCGATGTAGGCCGCCTCTCCTCCGAGCTTTTGCGTCTGCGCGACGATGTGCAGCGCGAGCGTGGTCTTGCCGGAGGCCTCGGGTCCGTAGATCTCGATGATGCGTCCGCGCGGCACGCCGCCGATGCCCAGCGCCAGATCCAGCGCCAAAGAGCCCGTCGGAACGGCCTCGACGTTCATGTTGACGTTGTCTCCCAGACGCATGATGGCACCCTTGCCATAGGTCTTTTCCAGCTGGGAAAGCGCCGTTTCCAGGGCTTTCTGCTTGTCCTCCACATGCTTATAGGAGATTTCGGCCTTCTTTTTATCCGCCATGGTGACACTTTCCTTTCTTTATTCCAGTACCGCGGTTACAACGCGGTCGTGTTCGGAGAGATCCTGCCCCACGTCAATCTGCGTAAAGCCCGTGCGGTCGAGGATGGCGCGGACATCGGATGCCTGCTCCATGCCGATTTCGAAGACGAGGTATCCGCCGGGCAGGATGAGATCCTTCCAGTAGGCGCAGATGGAGCGGTAGAAATTGAGCCCGTCGCTGCCGCCGTAGAGGGCATCCAGCGGCTCGAAGGCCGTGACCTCCACGTCCAGGACGCTCAGCTCGTCCGCGGAGATATACGGGGGATTGGAGACGATCAGGTCAAAGGGGCCGATATCCTGCGGCGGCTCGTCCAGAGCGTCCGCGCAGACGACCTCCGCGCGGCCGGAAAAGCCCAGCATGTCGAGATTGGCGCGGGTGACCTCCAGCGCGGGCTCGGAGATATCGACGAAGGTCACGTCGGCCTGCGTATGCTGCAGGATGGCGGCGCCGATGCAGCCCGAGCCGCAGCACAGGTCGAGCACGCGGGTGAATTTATGCTCGCGGATGAGCTTGATCGCGCGCAGCGCGACGGTTTCGGTGTCGGAGCGGGGAACGAGGACATTCTTGTTGACGAGGAGATTCAAGCCGCAGAAATCCCACTCGCCGAGCAGATAGGCCAGAGGCTCGCCGCAGAGACGGCGCTCCAGAAGACGCGTAAGCGTCCGGTCGGCCTCCTCGGGGGCGGGCTCGCGGTAGCGGGACTGGATGGACTGCGCATCGATGCGGTCGCCGCACTGCCGCCCGGCAAGGGAAACGATCTCGCGCGTCTCCAGATCCGGCATGGGCAGAGAGGACAGCGCCTCGAAGGCGGTATCGTAGAGGTCGCGGTAGGTCAGTCGGTTGGCACTCACCAGCGGTCAGCTCCCTTCTCCTCCGGAATGACGGCCTTCAGCGCGGTGATGGCCACCTCAAGCATGGAGTCGTCGGGCTCGCGGGTGGTGAGCTTCTGCAGCCACAGACCCGGAGCGCGCAGGGCAATGGTCAGGGGATTGTCATGCCGTCCGACGGCGCGGTTGATCTCATAGCTGATGCCGACGACCACGGGCAGCAGCGCAAGCCGCAGCAGCAGACGGATGAGGGGATTCGACCAGCGGACAACGGAGAAGACGAGGATGCTGACGATCATGACGACCAGCAGGAAGCTCGTGCCGCAGCGCGGATGCTCCTTGCGGCAGGCACGGGCGTTTTCGACGGTGAGCTCCGCGCCGCTTTCGTAGCAGGCGATGGACTTATGCTCCGCCCCGTGGTATTCGAAGGTGCGCTGAATGTCCTTCATGCGGGAGACGGAGAACATGAACAGCAGGAAGATGGCGATGCGGATGGCGCCCTCCGTGAGATTGCGCAGGATCCCGGAGCCGATGAAACGGTCAAGCAGCCCCGCGAGAAGCGTGGGCAGGAGGAAGAAGAGGACGATGGGCAGCGCAACGCCCAGCACGGCGGAGAAGGTCATGAGGAGACTGTTGTAGCGCTCGGTTCCGAGCCTTCGCTCGAGCCGGGAGGGCGCCTCGGTATTGCCCGTACTCTCGAAGGCGGTGTCGGCGGAGTAGAACAGCGCGCGCACGCCCTGGGACATGGAGGAGCCGAAGGTATAGACCCCGCGGATGAAGTACCAGTTGAGGATGGCGGGCTTTTTCCCGCGCAGAAGCGGGTCGACCTTCACGGAAAGGGAGCCGTCCTCACGGCGGACGACGATGGCGGTCTTGTCCGGACCGCGCATCATGATGCCTTCAATGAGCGCCTGACCGCCGATGATGGTGCGGAAGCAGGCTCGTTCTTCTTTATTTTTCACTTTTGCTTAAGACACCTCGCGTATAATAAAAGGATAGCGGACGAATCATCCCCCAAAAAGGGCAAAAATCCGCATCTGCTATTATATCAAATTTTCGCGCGTATTGCAACCGTCTCCTGTGCGCGGGAGACGGTAAAATTGCAGGGAAAAAATCCTTTTTTCCCCCGGGGGGGAGAGCCTGATGCCCCGGGGGGGAGGGCGGCAATGAAAAAAAGGCTCCGTCCAGGCTATCCCCCGGTGGGGAAAAAACAATCTCCGGGGGAAAAGGCGGGAACGGAGCCCTTGATTTTTACAGGACAGATCGGCGCGCAAAGGAAGGACTTATGCTGACTTCAGGCTTTTTCGGGAGTCCCGACCTCGCGGATCCAGCGGAAGCGGTTGACCTTGACCGCGGCGACGATGCACTTGAGCACCTGATCGCTCTTCAGTGCGGCGAAAACCCAGACGGGGGAGAGCTTCCAGACGAAGGCGAAGAGCGCGGAGAAGGGAAGGACGATGACCCACATGAAGAAAAGGTCGTTGTACAGGACGAAATCGGTTTCGCCGCCGCCGCGGACGATGCCGCAGAGGCTGGGCATCTGATAGGCCGTGCCGACGGAGGTGACGGAGAGGATGATCATGAACTGACGCGCCATCTCCAGCGTCTCGGGCGTGAGGGAGTAGAAGCGCAGGATGACGTCCTTGAGGCCGAAGATCGTGAGTCCCGTGAGAACGCCGATGCCCAGATAGAGAATCTGCACCGTCTTGGCATAGGTGCGTACGGCATCGTAGCGTCCCTCTCCGATGGTCTTGCCGATGAGGACGGAGGTGCCGTTTGCGGAGCCGTAGGCGACGACGGTGACGATGGAAAAGAGCGTGGTCGCGACGGAGTTTGCGGAAATCGCGGACTGTCCCATGTGCCCCAGAATGACGCTCTGCATGCCCTGAGCAATGCCCCAGGTGGTGCCGGAGAGCATCAGAGGCCAGCCGACCGTGAGGAAGGAACGCGTCAGGCCGGGCGCGATGCGCCGCAGGAAATCCGGGAAGCGCAGGACCAGCCGGCGATTGATGAAGGCAGCGTAGATGATGACGACGATGAGCTCCGCCCCGCGGGCGCAGACCGTGGCGACGGCGGCTCCGCGGACGCCCATCTCGGGCGCTCCGAGCTTTCCGAAGATGAGCACCCAGTTGAGGAAGACATTCGTCACGAGGGACGCCAGCGAGACGATGAAGCCGATGCGCACGACCTCGACGCTTCGCAGCGCGGCGAGAAGCACGGAGGTGATGGAATAGAAGAAGTAGGAGAAGCAGACGATGCGCAGGTACGCGGCGCCCTCCGAGATGACGGCGGATTCATTCGTGAAAAGCGTCATCATCCATACGGGAGCGGCAAAGCATACGGCGAAGATGACGGCGGAGATGCCCAGCGAAAAACGCATGCCGACGGAGGTGATGGACGCAAGGGGGGAGAGATCGCGCCGTCCCCAGGCGCGCGAGCCCAGAATGACGACGGCCTCGCAGACGCCGCCGACGATCATCTGGAGGAGAAACTGAATCTGATTGACCAGCGCCACGCCGGCCAGCGCGGGCTCGCTGTAGGAGCCGATCATGACGTTGTCCGCAAGATTGACGGAGAAGGTCACGAGATTCTGCAGCGCAATGGCAAGGGTCAGGGAGAAAAAGCTCTTGTAAAAGCTTCGTTCGCGAGTCATGAAAGCCATATGTATTACCGATGAGCCTCCTTGTTTTTCTTTTCAGCGGGGGATTTGCCCGCTGCCTATCATAACACAGCCGTACGTCAAATAAAAGGGGGAGTCCGCCGGGCACTTTTTAGTGAAGTTTTACGAATAAACTGAAGGATTCCGTACTCGGGCTGAAGAAATTCCCTTGCATGACGCGCGGACATATGGTAAAATGCACATGAATCGATAGACTTATCCCCCAAAATTTCTACGGGGCCGGTATATGAATTAAAGGAGGCTTTTTGCGATTATGAGCATTCCAAAGGATCGAACCAGCTACTTCGGACGCTTTGACGATCCGGAAAAGTTCCGGCTGATTCCCCAGAAGGGCGTGCGTGTCCGCATAGATCCCGCTGATACACATTATCCCTCCTGCTGGGATATGAATTACTCCCCCTTTGACGGAAGGCTGTATTTCGCCCCCTGCGATGAGACGGGCAAGGGTCTGCATACCAGGCTCATCTGCTATGACTGGGACCGCGACACGGCCGAGATCGTCATCCGCGCGGAGCGCCTGGTGCTGCCGCGCGAGCGTCACATGCCGCATTCGAAGTTCCACGAGTCCATCACCTTCCTGCCCAACGGGCACCTGGTCTGCTCCACTCATTCCACCGACCGCGGCAAGTTCCAGCCCGAGTGGATGCCCTTTGCCCATGTCGATCACGTCTGGGACGGCTTCCCCGGCTCCTATGTCATCGAGTACGATCCCGAGACGGGCAAGTCGTGGAACCTGGGCTGCCCCGCGCCGCGCGAGAGCATCTACGGCATGACCTACGACTCGCGGCACAACGCGCTGTACATGATCGGCTTTATGAGAGGGCATGTCTACCGGCTCTCGCTGGACGATAAGTCCGTGAAGGATCTGGGCAAGGCGGCAGAGGTCTTCTGCTACCGTCTGCACCGCGGCCCCGACGGACATATCTACGGCATGACGAAGACGGGCTATCTGTGGCGCGTCAACGTAGACACCGAAAAGCTCGAGGATCTGAACTGGAGACTCCCCGAGGAGAGGGACAACTACGTCACCAATACCTGGTACCGCTATATGACGCGCGGCATCAACATCTCCGATCACGAGTTCCTCTTCTCCTCCGATGTCTGCGACAACTTCTATATTTTCGATACCGATACACTGAAGGCGCGCTGCATCGGCAGCTGCCAGCAGTTTGACTACGAGTGCGACTTCCAGGTCTGCAACTACGGCACCAATGAGTTCGGCGTGGACAAATACGGCGTGCTGTGGTACTACCGCAAGCCGCAGCGCTACGATCACCCGACGGACGAGTTCTACAAGTCGCCGAATCAGCTCCTGATGATGCGCTGGGACTTCCAGCACGGCGGAAAGCCCGAGGTCGTGGGACTCATGGGCACGCAGGAGGAATCGCTGGAGAGCGTGACCTGCTGCCACGTCGATCCCGACCGCGACCGCTTCTATTTCATCGGAAGCCTGGCACCGGTTGAGGGATATACCACCGCAAAGCGCACCGAGTCCCGTCAGGGACTCTTCATGGTCGACCTTGCCGTGCTGCGCGAGGAGCTGAAGGAGGGTCCGGGACCCGTCTGGAAGCGCGACATGAGCGTGATTCCGATGAATGAAGAGGAGACCGCCGCCGCGCGCGAAAAGGCGAAGAAGTACAATGCCTGGGCCGGCGAGGAGGTCGCGGGTGCGAATCCCGTCACGGCCTTCCCCATCCAGCGCGTGACCCCCATCCGCCTGTGGCGTGCGCTTTCCGGCGGGCATGTGGAAAACGCCAAGGTGCGCGGCATCGCCTGGGACGGCGACATGCTCTGCGGCATTTCGCAGGATGACGAGGGCTCGCCCGAGGCGAAGAAGTACTACTTCGAGATCCGGCCCTTCCCGGTCGCGGTCTTTAAGAGCAAAGAGGAAGCGGATCAGGACAGAACCGTCTGGGTCTGGCGCTCCATTGCGAAGACCAGTCTTGAAGAGCGCGACTGCGGCGATCATTACGAGATCATCCCGCCCCAGTCCTATGCCTTCCGGCTGGAGAAGTTCATCCCCTATGACGAGATCACCGTAGCCCGGGAAAAGTGGCTCAGTGAGAACCTGTTCCCGAAGGCGGTCAGCGTGGATCCCGCGCTGAGGCTTCCCGAGGTCGCGGGACGCCGCTTCCGCGCAGTGGCCACCGCCTGCATCGACTTTACCGACAACCGTCAGGTCATCGGTACGCGCGACGGACTGCTTGCGATTGCCAAGTACGGCTGCGTGAAGAATCTCGGAAACGCGGCGCCGCTTGGCCCCGTGCGCTGCCTGTGCACCACGCCGGACGGGAAGACCGTCTACGGCACGGCGGGCGACGACGAGGATATGGGCACGATCTTCACCTATGATGACGAGCACGGCCTCAACCAGTGCGGCGTCATCAGCTACAATTCCCACGGCCATATGGACGGCCCCACCGCGGCGCATATTCTGACCTGCTGCACCGTGTCCCCCGACGGACGCTATCTCGCCGTCGGCAACGCCGACCGCATCGGCTGCGTCCACATTTTCAAGCTGTAAAAAGAAGGAGGAGAAAACTATGGCGCCGAACCGCACATTCGCTTTTGATTATTCGGGCACCATCCCCGAGGAGGCCTACCGCAACATCGCGGACGTGGGCGTACGTTATTCCTGCTTCGATGTGGGTCTGGATGCCCGCGATACCTGGGACGCCAACATCGGCCCGGACGGCGTGGTCTACACCGCGCCCGCCTGCGAGGGCACACGCGAAAAGCAAAGCTCCCTTCTGGCCTATGACTACGCAAAGGATAAAAGCTACATCTGCTTCCGCTCCGAGCATTATACGCTTCCGCGCGAGCGTCAGCTTCCGCATACGAAGCTGCACGAGTCCATCACGCCTCTGCCGGACGGACGCATCGCCGCAACGACGCATTCGACCTCCGCAGCGAAGGACCATCCGCAGTGGATGCCCTTTGCCCACATGCATCACGTCCACGAGGGCTTCCCGGGCTCCTACATCCTGGTCTACGATCCGAAGACCGGGGAGACGGAAAACTGGGGCTGCCCCGTGCCGCGCGAGAGCATCTACGGCATGACCTACGATTCCCGCCACAACTGCCTGTACATGATCGGCTTCATGAAGGGTCACGTCTACCGCTTCTCCATCGACGACCGCACGGTTACGGATCTGGGAAAGGTCGCGGAGGTCTTCTGCTACCGTCTGCACCGCGGTCCCGACGGGCATATCTACGGCATGACGAAGTCGGGATACCTGTGGCGCGTCAATGTTGACCGCGTGGTCATCGAGGACCTGAACTGGCGGCATCCCGCGTACTACAACAA
>CAVGLF010000070.1:0-10369 GCA_963630045.1 Butyricicoccaceae bacterium
CGCGTGGGCGGAAAAGCTCGGCTGCCCCTTCACGGAGCGCTACGAGGACATCCTGTCGGATGACTCCATCGATGCGGTCGCCGTCTGTGCGCCGACCTCCGCGCATCCCGATCTCATCATCCGCGCCGCGGAGGCGGGAAAGGCCGTCTTCACCGAAAAGGTGCTGGCGCTCACCGCATCGGAGGCGCACCGCATCCGTGAGGCGGTTGTGAAAAACCATACGATTTTCACCATTTCCTACCCGCACAAGACGAATCCCGCGCTCCTGTTCTGCAAAAAGCTGGCGGATTCCGGAGCGCTGGGCAAAATCACCTACGCCCGTGTGCGCAACGTGCACGGAGGGTCGATTCGCGACTGGCTCCCGCCGCATTTCTATGACCGCGAGGCCTGCGGAGGCGGCGCAATGGTCGATCTGGGCGCGCATCCCTGCTATACACTCGCGTGGTTTTTAGGCCGCCCCGAGTCCATCCAGTCCTGCTTTACCAATGTCACGCCCCGCGCCGTCGAGGACAACGCCGTCTCCCTCTTCCGCTATGCCTCCGGCGCCATCGGCGTGTCGGAGACCGGATTTGTCTCCGTGGCCGATCCGTATTACTTCGAAATTTCCGGAACGGAGGGCGCGGCGCGCGTCTGCGGCAGCGAGGTCTTCTATTCGGACGCCGCAACGGAGCATAAATGGATTCGTGCCGAGGTGCTGCCCGAGACGCCGCCCCGTCCCATCGATACCTGGGTGGATGCCGCGGCGCACGGCGCTCCCGTGGTCTACGGCATTGACGAGGCCGTGGAGCTGTCCGAAATCATGGATGCCGCCTACCGTGCCGACGCGTCCCGCGCCGAGGCGAAGGTGTAAGAGCCGGGCATTTTTTGGCGGCTGACAGATAAAGGGGCATCCCCTCACGGACAGCCCGGGACGCCCCGCACAGGCATAATTCGGATAAAGAACGGAGGATTTGCGACTTGACCTGTCTTGAATCAGTTTTACATAATTTTGCCCGCATTGCATCCCATCCGCGTCCGTCCGGGCACGAGGAAGCCGTTGCGGCGGACCTTGCCGCATGGGGACGGGAGCAGGGCTTCGAGGTACGCGTGGACTCCGGCTGCAATGTCGTGATCGACGCGCCTGCCACACCCGGCTGCGAGGACGCTCCGCGCACCATTCTGCAGGGTCACACCGACATGGTCTGCGTCGCGGCGGACGGGAAGAGCTTCGACCCGCTGCGCGATGTGCCGGTCATCGTGCGCGAGGGAGACAACCTCCGCGCCGACGGCACGTCTCTTGGAGCGGATGACGGGCTGGGGCTCGCCATCGCCATGACGCTCATGACGGATCCCGGGCTGCGGCACGGCCCCCTGCGCTTCCTGGCTACCTCGGACGAGGAGGGGGGAGCCCAGCCCATCGGCCCGCTCGACCCCGCGGCGCTCGAAGGACGCTATCTCATCAACCTCGACTCCGAGGACATGGATATCCTGACCAACAGCTGCGCCGGCAGTCAGACGCTTGTCTATACCGTACGTGCCCCGCGCATCCCTTCGCCCTATGCCTGCGCACTCCGCATCACGCTCCGGGGCTTCCTGGGCGGGCACTCCGGCTCGGACATTCACAAGGAACGCGCCAATTCACTGATTTTGCTGGGCAGGTTCCTTGCAAAGCTCAAAGAATTCGCACTGGCGGATTTTTCCTCCGGCACGGCGATGAATGCCATTCCGACGGGCGCGGCTGCGCTCATCACGGTGCCCGACCGCGCCGCGGCCGAGGCGGCATTTGATCTCTTCCGGCAGGTTATGCAGGAGAGCTACCCCGAGCCCGGAGCGGAGGTTCTCATGGAGGATGCGGCGCTTCCCGCAGACGTTCTGCCGCCCGAGGTCTCGTCCCGCGCGGCGCAGCTCATCGCGGCGCTGCCCTGCGGCGTCCGCACATGGAGTCCGGACTACGAAGGACTGGTCGAATGCTCCTGCAGCGTGGATCTCGCGCGGATGGAGGGCGATACCCTTACCGTCGGCGCGATGGCGCGTTCCCTGAACTTCGACCGGCTGCTCGACAATGCGGCGGATTACAGGGCGTTAAGCGAGCGCTTCGGCTTCCCGCTTGAAGCCTCCGAGCCGGGACGCGGCTGGCCGGTCGACCCGGACAATCCGCTGGAGCGCATGTTTGTCGAGGTCTGGCCTCTGGCCACGGGACGCACGCTCACCGTGCTGCCGATTCATGCGGGACTGGAGTGCGCGGCATTTGCCGAGCTCAATCCGGGGCTCTCCCTTGTGTCCCTGGGTCCGACCATCCTTTCGCCGCATTCTCCCGCCGAAACGGCGGAGCTTTCCTGCATCGAGCCCCTCACCCGCGCCGTCGCCATGGTCATCGGGCGCATCGCGGATGAGCGCGCCTGAGGACGGGATTTTTTCCGTATCCGATGAAAAGAAGAGAGCCCTCCGGACGCCCCCCAAAATGAGAAGGGGAGAAAGCGTCCGAAGGGCTCTTTTTGCCGCGTGATGCAAAAGTCCTTTGTGTGCGGGATTACCGTACGCCGCGAACGGTCTCGTGTGCAATGGCCGCAAGAGCGGCTCTGATATCATCACGCAGTGGCGCACTGGTTTCCCGGAAGGGGTTCGTCTCCGCGTCCGCGCCGAAGAGACGCTCCAGCCACACGCAGGCGGCGAGGTAGCGTCCTGCGCCGAAGCTCAGGTGGAAGCCGTCGCGGTACATCGGAATGCCAAGCTGCACGGCGCGCTGTACGGCATGTCCCGTGGGGATGAGTCCTGCACCGAGCTGCTCCCGCGCGCGGGCGTAGGCTCCGGCCACACGGGCAAACATGTCGTCTGAGTCTGCAAAGCCCAGAGCTTTCATCCGCTCATAGCCGTCTTCATATGCCCAGGTTTCATGCACCATGATCCTCGCCCCGGGCGCATAGGTGCGGATATATGCCGCCAGTGTATCCAGATGCGGCTCATAGGTGGAAAAATCGAACGAAAGATGGCTGGCCTGCTGCACCGACACGACATCCCATGAGTCATTTTCCAGCGCGTCGCGCACGGATACGCGGAATCCCGTTTGGAATCCGTTGTACTCAAGGGCGTAGTCCCGGCCGTTTCCCAGCGCGTTGAATGCGTGGCGCGACAGGGGACAGCCGCCGATGTAGAGATTGACGACCTTGGCCTCCAGCCACGCCGCGTGCGCCAGCCCGTACAGATACGCCGTTGCGTCCTGAGAAAAGCTGTTTCCGATGGCAAGAATCTTCATGATGTGTCTCCATTCTCCTTTTGTTTACAGCAGATCCTCTGCCGTGAACAGGGGCGTATCCTCCCGGACGCCGCAGACCACGCGCAGCCTCGAGCCGTCCGGCGCGTCTGCGCGCAGACGCAGCGTGTTCGGACCCGGGCAAAGCTCGATCATGCCCTCCGCGCGAACCTCCGGAACCGGCATGCTTGCGGCGCCGGAGGTATACCACGAGGCCGCAGGTATCCCGGGGCGTCCCAGCCCCGGCGTACCGCAGCCGTCAGAGTACTCCGCGACGGAGTCCTGCGGCAGCGCACCCTGTACGCGCACGTCGTGCGCATGAGCATCCGTGAGCGTGATGTCCCCGAATGCCGTGCCATGCGTATAGAAGGTGTGCCAGTCCGCGATGGTTACGCAGACATCCTCGCCCGCGGGGAGGTTGTTGAGCCACACGGCGGCGGCTCCGACACGGCTGAGATCGACGTTTGCCGCCGTCAGATGATACGGGTTGCCGGTTACAAACATGTTGGTAAGATACATGCTGTCCGGCCATTCGCTGGTCTGAGCTTCATACTGCTCCGGCACGAATTCGCCATCCCGGTCGAGCTGACGGTGGTAATACGGCCACAGATACTGCATGGACAGGCTGGAGGAGGACTCGATGAGCTCGAAATACCGCCAGCCCGTGAAGTCAATGCGGATGATCCTTTCGTCCAGCCCGGCCGAGTAGAGGCGGGGACTGCGCAGCTGGAGGTTCACAATCTCGCCCTTGCCGTCTCCGCAGATCCAGACGCCGCAGCCGTACTGCTCCCCGATGTTGAGGGGTACCTCAAAGCGCCGTTCAAAGCGCACGACGCCGAGATTCTTCCCGGCTCTGGCGCGCAGCGTCAATGCCGGTCCGTGAGGGGAGTCCGAGTCCGAGACCGTGCCCGTCACGCTGCGTGAGTGAAAGGTCAGAAGATCGGCGGCGCGGATGCCATCCAGAGGCCGCCCGAGGACGGCCGATGAGGTACGGGAGAACCCCGATCGTCTGCCGTCTCCGGACACCATGTCGTTGATGTCGAAGACGGACTCTGTTTTGCCGGAGCACGCCGAGCGCGACTGCAGCGGCTCGAGCCGGAGGAGGAAGGGCTGCTGCGCACCGTAGGGATTGTCCAGCGTGACCTGTGCCTCACCGCCGCGCACCACCGCGATGCACTCGGGATACGCCGCAGGATAGACCGCATCCTGCGTCATGCGGCACTCGCCGCGCGCGAGAGCCGCGTGATGTCCGGGACTTAAGCGCCCCGAAAGACGCAGCTCCTCCCAGCGGCGCACACGGTCGCCGCAGCGCTGCAGCTCCGTGCTGCCCCGGTAATCCTGAACCGTCAGCCCCTGGAAGGACAGGGAAAAGTCATGCGCCGCCGCCAGCCGTCCCATCGTGTCGTAGACATCCGTCGTAATGCGCTCCCAGCGCGGGGGCGCGGAGGGCAGGTTCCGGCCGAAGTACCACCAGCCCAGATTCTGAGGAATGAGGAAGCGCTCCTGCGCCAGCCGGTTGACCTCCGCGTGGCGTTCGAGATACGCCTTATGTGCGCGCGCGGGTCTGTCCCATGCGCCCATGCGGGAGCGGACGTACCAGAGGTTGTGGTTCATGATGCTCATTTCCATGCCGATGGGTCTTTGGGTATACCGCGTCACCGCGTAGGCGAAGCGCGTGGCCCAATAATGCATGAAGTCCCAGCCCTCCAGCGCGTTCACGGCCTCCAGCGCATCGAGATAGCATCCGTCGAAGCCGCACTCGTTGATGCAGGCCGCCGTTTCCCGGGCGACATGATCAAAAAGCGGTCCTCCGATGTCGGATACCAGAATATTGCATTTGCGCTTGAGGTTGCGTCCGGGCGTGCCCGCCTTATGCGCCGCGGGACGCGTCCCCAGAGCGCCGCGGACGCAGCCCCGCAGGGAATGCGCCCCCAGAGCCGTGAACTGAATGATTTCATCGTCCCAGACGACATAGGTGCTGGAGTTGTAATTTCCCGTGAGCACGAGGCTGATGTCCGAGGTATCCTCCGCGATGGGGATTTCGTCCGTGTCCGGGTCAATATCCTCCATCAGCGTGAAAAGCCGGTTATACCCAAGACCCGGATCCGGAACGGGATGCACCAGCGAGGACGTGTCGCCGATCAGCGCGGCATAGGTCTGGAGGATGGAGTCGATGCCCTCCTCGTGAAGACGTGCGACGACCTGCGCGAGGCTGCGGCGTCCCTCGGGGTAGATCTCGCGGTTGGGCTCGAAGTCGCCGAAGGTGAAGTTTTTCCCCTCAGCTCCGTGAAAATCCACCTGAGTCAGCCCGATCGAGTGCAGAATCCGGATGAATTCCTCCAGATTCTGCGGCGTCAGCGAGCCGTCCAGGTACGCGCCGTAGACCATCATATAGCTGCCCTGAACCTTGCGGCAGTCGGCGGCAAAGGGTCCTCCGGCGGACGTGACCGGGATATCGCGGCCGTGATGACGCAGCACGTCCTGAATCCGGCGGCGCAGCTCGGACTTCGGCGCAGCCGTCAGCGCCCAGCGGCGTCCCTCATAGCCCGTATGCTCATAGGAAAAGGCCCACTGCTCCTCCGTAATGCCCGGAAGCGTGCCGCCCTCTGTGACGGGATCCATCGCAAGCCCCGTCGCTGCGGCGTCCAGATCGGTACGCAGCGCCATCCAGGCAAAGCGGAAGCGCGCCGGAAGCGCGCCCGGCGACTCCAGCTTCCGAAGCACCAGCAGCAGCGCGTCCTCATGCGTCTCTACCGCGAACTCCGCGCGGACACCGCCGTCGAAGCTCAGCGCGAAGCCGCCCGGAATGGGGCAGGCAGCGGAGCAGTTGACACAAACCGGCTCTTCTACATGCAGCGGATGAACCCACTCGTTGGTAAAGGCGGGCTGAGGCTCGAAATACTCCAGCCTCGCGAAGGGACGCGGCTCGCGGATCAGATTCCCGATGCCGGGAACCGAGAGCTCCGGGGCCTGTCCGCGCTCATCCAGTGCCAGCGTCAGAACGGGAGAGCAAAAGCGTATCATGCGTTTTCCTCCTTTTCGCGTCCGGGGCGATCAAATTATGAAAAATGCGCCCGAAGGAGGGGGAGAGTTGTCCGGGAAAGCCCCCTTCGGGCGCAAGGTGTCGATGTTCAGATTTTTCCGAGCATTTCGGCATAGACCGGCCAGGACTGCGCCGCGTAGAAGCGGTGTCCCTCCTGCCCGATGACGAGCGCGCAGTTGTTCGGCACGCCCATGGCCTCGTAGATTTTTTCGACCTTCGCAAACTCGCGCTGTACGCCGGCGAGGGGGAAGATGGGATCGTCCTTTCCGCAGACGACGATTAAGGGTCTGGGCGCGATGAGCAGCGCAAGATCGCCCATCTCGAAGTATTTATACAGGCTCGGGATGTAGTTGCACACGCAGTGGCGCAGCGAGAAGATGGAGTCGTGCAGGGAGCAGAAGGCGCAGGAGGGCATGGCAACCTTGATGCGCGGCTCGATGCAGGCGGTGTAGTACGTCGCCGTGCCGCCGCCGGAGTTGCCCATCAGTCCGACCCGTTCGGTGTCGCATTCGGCGATGTGTCCGAGTGCATCGATCAGGCAGGAGACGTCATGCGCGCGTTCGCCGATCATGGTGCGTCCCAGCATCAGCGCCTGAACGGCATTCTGGTCGCAGCGTCCGCCGCCCGGGAGTGCACCCTCGAGCTCGCCGAAGCCTCGCTGCTCCATGGCGACGGCGGCGTAGCCCCGCGCCACGGCCTGGATGCAGAAATCGCGGTCGCCGCCCGAGATCGTCTCCTCGTCCCCGTCGTACTTCGCACGTCCCAGGGAGATGTGCATGCCCGTGGAGTGCCCCTGCAGTCCGATGACGACCGGCAGCTTTTTTCCGGATTTGTAGATGCCCTTCGGGAGGAGCAGGTGCGCCGGAACGAAGAAGTCCGGCTCCGACTCGAAGCGGAAGCGGATCTCATCGAAGCGCGGATCGGCGTCCGAGATGTACTCGATGACGGGAACGCTTTCCACGGTCTTTTCCGGATACCCCAGAAGCTCGGCATACTTCTTGCGCATCAGCTGAGCCTGATACTCGGCATCTGCATTTTCGTTGAACGCCATGAGGGGAGGGTTGTTTTTGACATAAGCGAAATGGGGCGCGAAAACTGCCTTTTCCATATAAAAAACTTCCTCCTGTAATGATGGTTTATCGGCGCACGGGGTCGGCGGAGTGCTGCTTGATTTCCCCCGGCGGGGAAAAATAGGAGGGGGGGAATGCTCAGCCCTTCAGGAAGCGGTCCATCAGCATGTAGCCGTGATCGAGGTACACGCCCGTGGCCTCTGCATCGGCCTCCGTATAGCGCGGCGCGGGATTTTTGCCCGGAGCGTCGGAGCGCCAGATGACGAAGGGAACGGGATCGCCCGTATGCGTCCGCACGGAAACCGGAGTCGGATGGTCGGGCATGAGCAGAACGGAGAGAGGCTCGTCCCGGAAGGCATCGAGGATGGGTCCCAGAACCTCGCGGTCGATGCTTTCAATCGCCCAGACCTTCTTTTCGGCCTCTCCGTGATGGCCGCATTCGTCGGGGGACTCGATGTGGATGTAGACGAAGTCGCAGCCATCGCGCAGGAGCTTGATTGCCGCCTCGCCCTTGCCGCGGAAATTCGTCTCGATCGCGCCCGTGGCTCCCGGTACCTCGACGGTCTTCATGCCGGCGCAGAGTCCGAGACCGCGGATGAGATCCACCGCGCAGACGACTCCGGCACGGAGGCCGTACTTTTCCTCGAAATTCTGCAGCGCGGGCTTCGTGCCCTCGCCCCAGAACCAGGCTGCATTCGCCGGATGCAGGCCGCGGGCACGTCTCGCCTCGTTCACGGGATGATGCTCCAGAATGCCGCGGGACAGCTCAATGAGCCCGGTCAGAAGCTCCGCGTACTCGCCCTCGGGAAGCTTGTCGGCGATGGGCTTGTCCGTGATGTCATGCGGAGGAGTGCCGTGCGTACCGGGACGGGCATGCGAGATGATGAAGCAGTGGCGGTAGCTGATGCCGGGGTAGAGACGCGCCGTGCAGCCGTGCGCGGACGCATATTCGGCAAAGGGAGCGGCCAGAGCCTCGATGAGCTGTACGGATTCCTCCGTCGTAATCTCGTCGGAGGAGTAGTCGATCATGCGCAGGTCCTCAGGAAAGCTGCCCTCGGAGAGCGTGACGAGGTTTGTGCGGAAGGCCACATCGTCGGGCTCGAGCGCGATGCCCATGCTCACCGCCTCCAGCGGGGAGCGCCCGGAGTAGAATTTCTGCGGGTCGAAGCCCATGCAGGCCATATTCGCGGTATCGGAGCCCTTGGGCATACCCTCGGGGATGGTCTTGGCCATACCGACCTCGCCGTGAGATGCCAGAAAGTCCATATGCGGATGCTGTGCGGCTCCGAGCGGCGTACGGCAGCCAAGAATCTCAAGCGGCCTGTCCGCCATGCCGTCGCCCAGAAGAAGAACGTATTTCATGGTCATAAATCCTCGGTCAAAATATAAATTCCCGCAGAGCCGTACGGACGGGAAACCGGTCCCGCGCACCTCTCAAAAATCAGTCATCCCCCTGCGCAAACAGGGAGACGGGGAGTGAGAAAAGCCCATACGTTTCTCTGCTGGTGAATATTCTACCACGGGCGGGGATAAAATACAAGTGTGTTTTTCTCACGAGTACAAATGTGTTTCCGGGACGGCTTCGATGGAATCTGCACAAAAACGGTCGCAATTTTGAAACAGGGTCTCCCTTGACCCGCCGCGGGGGATGTGGTATACTCAAAAAAAGCGGCGCGGTGTATTGATTTACGGTACGGGAAGGGGAGCAGGCTTGCGATATGGATATGAATGTCCTGAAATATATGGCGTTTGTTCAGACGGCGGAGTGCGGCAGCTTCACACTGGCGGGGGAGATGCTGCACTGCTCACAGTCGGGCGTCAGCCGCATGATCCGCGACCTGGAGCGGGAATGGGGCGTGGAGCTTCTGGAGCGCCGCCGCTCCGGCGTGCATCTGACGAGTGACGGAGCGAATCTGCTGCCGTATGCGCAGAGCCTCTGCGGCGAGTACAGGAAGCTGCAGATGCGGGTGGACGATCTGCACGGGCTGCAGTCTGGCACGATCCGCATCGGCACGGTATCGAGCTTCGCCACCCACTGGCTGCCGCGCATCATCCGCGCCTTCCGTTCGGACTACCCGGGCATCGACTACGAGCTTCTCATGGGGGACTATACGGAGATCGACGCGTGGATACACCAGGGACGCGTGGACTGCGGCTTCATGACGCTGCCGGTTTCCCAGGATCTGGAGACGATCGAGCTGGCGCGGGACCGGCTTCTGGCGATACTTCCGCCGGATCACAAGCTGGCGCGGGAGGAGCGTGTTCCGCTCTCCGGGCTGTGCGAGGATCCCTTTCTGCTGCTGGAGAAGGGCGCGAAGTCCGGCGTCACGACGCTGTTTGAGCGGGAGGGACTTACGCCGAGGGTGTGCTTCCGGACATGGGACGACTATGCGATTCTCTCGATGGTGGAAAACGGGCTGGGCGTGAGCATCGTGCCGGAGCTCATTCTGAAGCGCGCTCCGTACAACGTAGCGGTGCGGGAGCTTGAGAGCCGTCCGGTGCGCACGGTCGTCTTCGCACTGCGCTCGCGGGAGTCCGCGTCACTGGCGACGCAGCGCTTCATCGATTATCTCGGATACCGGAACGAATCGGAGGAGGGAGAAGGTTGAAGCAGAAAATCGCATGGATTCTCAGGATTCTCATGGGATGCAGCATCGGCGTATTCATCGGGACGGCGCTGTACCGGTACCTTGACTACCGGACGCATCCGATGATCTACGCATCCTGGTCCGCTCCGTGGCACACGACGCTGATTCTCCCGGGGCTTCTGACCGCGGTCGTTCTGATCACCTCTGCCGCGGCGCTTCTGATTCTCAAGAAAAGCGGCGGACACAAAAAAACCTGAAAAAAAAGGATTCGGGGGGGAGAGACCTCCGGATCCTTTTTGTGCGCTATGAAAGAAAAAAGGGGTTTGGATACACCCGAACCTCCCCGCGCCACGAAAAAGGAGGTTCCGGGCACACCCGAGCCTCCCCCGTGTCACGAAAGAAAAAGGAGGTTCCGGGCACTCCCGAACCTCCCCTGCGT
>CAVGLF010000071.1:0-10258 GCA_963630045.1 Butyricicoccaceae bacterium
ATACTGAAAACCCCCAGGGAATAATCCCTTCATAACGCTGTTAAAAAAAGCACAGGACTCAATACCCCCCCTTTTTTTATTGGCCGTAAAGGCCGGGAAGGGGAGGCATGAGTCCTGTTTTTTTCGATTATTCTTATTATGCCGCGCTCGCCAGGGGGGGAGGTTACTTTTTTCCGGGGAAGACCGTGTCCAGAACCTTCACGATTTCCTCGATGCTGATGGGCTTTGCGATGTGGGCGTTCATGCCCGCCTCAAGGGATTTCTTCCTGTCCTCGTCGAAGGCATTGGCGGTCATGGCGACAATGGGGATGTTCGCCTTGCGGTTGCCTGTCAGGGTGCGGATCTCGCGCGTGGCGGTGTAGCCGTCCATCTGCGGCATCTGGATGTCCATGAAGATTAAGTCATATTCATCCTCGCGGGCGCGGTACATGATGTCCACGGCCTCTGTGCCGTCGCCGGCGCAGTCCACCTGCAGCCCCAGATCCGTGAGGATGGCGGTGGCGATCTCGCGGTTCAGCTCGTTGTCCTCGACCAGGAGGACATGATGGCCGCTGTAGTCATAGGTCTTGGATGCGGCGGCCGGCGCGGGCTCCGTGACGGGCTTCGTCAGAACCTTGCGCAGCTCGGACATGAACAGGGGCTTTGAGACGAAGGCTGTGACGCCCGCCTCGCGCGCCTCGTGTTCGAAATCCGACCAGTCGTAGGCGGTGAGCACGATGATCGGCACGTCCTCGTGAATGACGCGGCGGATCCTGCGGACGGTTTCGATGCCGTTCATGTCCGGCATCAGGTAGTCGATGATGTAGACCTTGTACTCATCGTTCATCTCCGCGGCGTCCTGCGCGCGGATGACGGCTTCGCGGCCCGAGGCCGTCCAGTCCGGACGCATCTGGATGTCGCGCAGCATCTTGCTGACGCTGCGGCAGGTGTCGAGATCGTCGTCCACGACCAGCGCGCGTGCGCCCAGAAGCTCGGGGATGGGCTCGCTTTTCACGCGGTCGCCCGCCGTGCGCAGATCCAGCGTGACACGGAAGAGGGAGCCCTTTCCCTCCTCGCTTTCGGCGACGATCTCGCCGCCCATCATGTCCACGATGTTTTTCGTGATGGCCATGCCGAGGCCGGAGCCCTGGATGCCGCTGACGGTGGAGCTGTGCGCGCGGGTGAAGGTTTCGAAGATGTGATCGAGGAAGTCCGGAGCCATGCCGATGCCGTTGTCCTTGACCGTGAACTCATAGGTCGTGTACTGGCTCCGGGCGCAGGGCTTTTCGTGCAGACGGATGATGATGTCGCCGCCGGGGCGGGTGAATTTGATGGCGTTGCCGACGATGTTGATCAGCACCTGATTCAGACGCAGCTTGTCCGTGATCACGTCCTCATGCTCGACATCCTGCGTATCGATGTAGAGATTCAGATTCTTGGAGCTTACGAGCCCCTGAATCATCGTGCGCAGATCGTGCAGCAGATCCGGGATGTGTACGGGCTTTTCGTCCAGCTTTACCGTGCCGCTTTCGATGCGGCTCATGTCCAGAATGTCGTTGATCAGGCTCAGAAGATGCGTGCTGGAGGTGCTGATCTTCGCCAGATAGTCCTGCACCTGCTCTGAGTTTCCGATGCTCGTCTGAGCCAGAGCGGTGAAGCCGATGATGGCGTTCATGGGGGTGCGGATGTCGTGGGACATGCTGTTGAGGAAGGTGGACTTGGCGCGGGAGGCCTGCTGAGCCGCCTCAAGAGCCGCCCGCAGCTGCTCCTGCTGCTCAAGCTCCGCGAGCTTGTCGCGCGTGATGTTGCGCGCAACGTAGAGCGCCTCGCGCGCCGTGCCGTCCCCGTCCCGTCTTTTCACGATGAAGCGCGCCTCGTACCAGATGCCGCGGGGGCTTTTATACTCCATGGAGACGGTGTTGGTGTCGCGAAGCCGTTCGGCAAGCGTGTCGATATCCAGGAATTTTCTCGAGGAATCGATCATTTCGGGTGCCATGAATTCCGTCAGGAGGCGGTCCCGCACGTCATCGAAGCAGCCGCCGGTTCCCGCGATGGTGTGCATCTTCTGCGTGCCGGTCAGAAGCGTATAGCTGTGCGTCGGAATGTCCGCGTTGATGATCGTGGAGTAGATGGTCGACAGAGCCGAAAGAACCTCGGCGTGCTCGCGCACCTCGCGCATATGCGCGTCCTCCAGCTCGCGGCGGCGCTTTTCCTGCGCCACGTGCTCCGCGACGATGTCATCGACGTTCTGGAATCCGAGAACGGCGCGCAGTCCGTCTCCGGCAAGCCGGCACAGGACGTACTGGAAGTGATGCGTCTCCCCGTCGGCGATGCTCCGGTAGTTGCCGGAAAATTCGCCCAGGGACAGAAGCTGCTGCCGGACGTTCTCCGTTGCGAAGATGCGGTTCATTTCCTCGCGGTCATCGGGGCAGACCACGTGCTCGAGCCAGTAGCGGCGGACGGCATCGAAGGAGAAGACCTGCTCCTCCCCCAGCTTCAGGATGTCGTGATAGCCGTCTCCGAGCTTCAGAATCTTGGCGGTGCCGCGATCCATGTCCACAAGGTAGACGTTTTTGAAGTTGCGGGCCAGTGCGTCAAAGACCGTGAGCTGCTCGCGGAGCTGCTTCTGATAGGCCTGCTCGAGCTCGCGCTCCCGCTGCTCCTCCTGCAGATGCTGCGCGATGACGTCGTCGATGTTGCGGAAGCCCGCCACGACGGAATCGAGCCCGGGAAGCTTGTTGTAGTTGTAGCGGTAGTGATGCACTTCGCCGCCCACGACGACGCGGAAGCTGCCGGTGAGCTCATCCGAGTCGCGGAAGGCCTCGCGCAGATGCTCCAGGGAGACATCCCGCCCCAGCGCCTCGCGATCCTCCGGATGCACGCGTCCCTCCAGATATTCCGACAGATACTGCGGGTAGTTGAACGGACGCGAATACTTTTCGGCCATGTCCGCGCCGTAGTAGCTGTTCAGCTTGATCGTGCGGGAGGCACCGCTGCCGAGCTCGATCATGAATACGTTCTGGAAGTCGTGGGACAGGGCGCTGATGACCGCCTGGCTCTTTGCGTCATCCACCTTTTCCACGGCGAACAGGACATGGAGAAGCCGTCCGTCCTCGCCCTCGTCCTCACGGAAGAAGTGCAGCTTGCAGAACGCGGAGGCGTAGGAGACAAACTCCATGGCGATATGGTTTTTGCCCTTCAGACGCTCATCCAGAGTACTTCTGTCCATGAAGCGCAGCGCCTCGTCTAGGTTCCACGGCGCGGAGACATGGCTCATGACATTCCGGGATGCGGCATCGTATTCGTCGGAGCCGGGAATCGTGAAGCGGTCGATCGTCGGGGTGGACTTGATGCAGGTGTAGGTGTTCTTGCGGAGGTTGATGCGGTGCATGCAGAAGAAGATGCCCGCCAGCGCGTTGTACGCGCCGAAGAGGCCCTCCGTGCGCTTCTCGCGCTCGATGCTGACGACGTCGTCGATGCTGCGGAAGGCGACGATGAGACGCAGGCTCTCCCCCGCCGCGGAGACGCGGATGCAGCGCGCCGCGCAGCTGTGGATGCTTCCGTCCGACTCCGTGATGCGGTAGGTGATCTCCAGGTCGCTGCGTCCCGAGCCGAAGACGCGCAGAAGCTCCCCGCGCGAGAGCGCATACAGGAAGCGCTCCCTGTCCTCGGGGTATACACGCGCTTCGGCATAGGTCGCAAGAAGGCTCGAGTATGAGAAGCTCTTCGGCTTGTCCGTGATGCCGCGGGTGATATAGCCCTGCAGCTTGATGATATCGGCGCTGTCCGTTTCGGGACGCAGCATATATACGTTCAGGTAATCCGCGGTCAGTGCCGTCAGATGCTCCTGCGTGATGAGAATGCCCCGGGCTTCCTCGTCACGCGCGGCCTCCCGCTCAAGCTGCGCACGGAGAGCGGGATCCCCGACACGCGCAATCAGTTCCTGTAATGCCGACAAGTCAATGCCTCCCGAATAGAAATCAAGGCGGTAATCAGATTTAATAATTATACCATATATGCCGCACCTGTCAAGAGAAAAACGAACAAATAACAGGAAAAAAGGCATTTTCCAGGCGTGGAAAATGCCTTTTGCGAAAAAGAAGGAGGCGCGCGAAGCCCTTCCAGGGGAGGAGGGGGGTCAGTCCTCCAGAATGCGTCCGTCCGTGGAAATGGTGAAGACCTGCCAGGGGATGAATTTGCCGCTGTTTTTCAGCGCGGTGACGGCGGCATGCTCCAGCCCGCCGCAGCAGGGCACCTCCATGCGCACGACGGTGACGCTGCGGATGTTGTTCTTCGAGATGATGGCGGTGAGCTTTTCCGTATAGTCCACGGGATCGAGCTTGGGACATCCGACGAGCGTGATGTGTCCGCGGATGAATTTCTCATGGAAGGCGGCATAGGCATATGCCGTGCAGTCGGCGGCAATCAGAAGCCGCGCTCCGTCAAAGTACGGCGCGCTGACGGGAACGAGACGGATCTGCACGGGCCACTGGGAAAGGCAGCTCGGGCGCTCCCCGGCAGCGGCGGCGGGATGCTCCGCATGCTCGATGCGCTTGGACTGCGTGCCGGGGCAGCCGCAGGGAAGGACCTTGCCGGAGGCCTTCATCTTCTCCTGCTTTGCCTGTACAACGGCCTCCTCGTCATAGGCCGCGGCCTCGCGCTCCGTAAAGGAGATGGCACCCGTCGGGCAGGCGGGGAGGCAGTCTCCGAGTCCGTCGCAGTAATCGTCGCGCATGAGCTGCGCACGTCCGTCCACCATGGCGATGGCGCCCTCGTGGCAGGCCTCGACGCAGGCGCCGCAGCCGTTGCACTTCTCGCGGTCGATCTCGATGATTCTTCTCTTCATAGGGGAAAGTACCTCCTTGCTTTTCTGACGCTATTATACTATAATATACTCCGTGAGTCTGTTGGATTTTCAACGAACGGGGGGAGAATTCCTTGAAAAAGCATGAATCCGTCCTGCGCACGTCCGTGCTGTTCTCGGGTATCTCGGCAGACGAGCTGGAGACGGTGCTTACCTGCCTCGGAGCGCGGACGGAGCGGTATCCGCGCGGCGCGTTTCTGATGCGCGCGGGGGACAGAGCGGAGTCCATCGGCTTTGTGCTGGAGGGTGCTGTGCTGGTGGTGCAGGAGGACATCTGGGGCAACCGCAGCATCCTTGCACGGACGGGCGCGGGGCAGACCTTCGGCACGGCCTATGCCTGCGCGCCGGGCGCGGTGCTGAATGTCAGCGTCGAGGCGGAGACGGCTGCCGAGGTGCTGTATCTGAACGTGCGGCGCGTGCTGACGGTCTGCTCCGCGGCGTGTACGCATCACGCGCGGATCGTGCGCAACCTTCTGGGGGAGCTTGCGGAGAACAACCTTCGCCTGAGCGAGAAGGTTCGGGACATGGGGCAGAGGACGACGCGGGCGAAGCTTGCGTCCTATCTGTCCGCCGAGGCGCAGCGTCAGGGCAGCCGCGAGTTCGACATCCCCTTTTCCCGCCAGCAGCTTGCGGACTATCTGGCGGTGGAGCGCAGCGGCCTGTCGGCGGAGCTGGGGCGTCTCAGGGACGAGGGCCTTCTGGAGTTCGACCGGAACCACTTCCTTCTGAAGACGCGCGAATAGCCCTGCACGGGGTTTTGACGCGGGCCGCGCGCAAAAAAGACGGGAAAACCGCCGTTTTGGATGCAAAAATAGTGCTTGACGGGAAAACGGCGGGGTGGTATCATATGAATGGGGTTTTTTGCGCTCCGGGCCCGGAAGAGCGGAAAGCCCGGGGGAGAGCCTGAAATCGAGACCCTTCCGAGGGGAAAGAAACGGATATGACGGAAAAAAGCATAGTGATGAAGGCATTCCTGTTTTCGCTGTATGCACACGGCGAGCAGGTGAGAAAGGACGGAACTCCGTACATCGCCCATCCCGTTGAGGTGGCGATGGAGCTTGCGCGAAACGGAGCGGATGACTCGCTCATTGCGGCGGGTTATCTCCACGATACCATAGAGGACGCGTTTATTACGAGGGAGCAGCTCATCGCGGCGTTCAACGAAAAGGTTGCGGATCTCGTCACGGCGGACAGCGAGGACAAGACGAAAAGCTGGGAGGAGCGCAAGACGGCGGCGCTGGAGGATCTGAGGAAGCCCGGAGACCGGGATCACAAGATGCTCATGTGCGCGGACAAGCTCTCGAATCTCCGCAGCATCCGCGACGAGGTCGCCGAAAAGGGCGAGGACGCGTGGTCGCTGTTCAAGCGGGGGAGGGAGCAGCAGGCCTGGCTCTTCCGCGAAACGGTGGATGCCCTGCAGCCGCTGCGCGGGCTTCCCATGTATGAGGAGCTGCGGGAGCTGACGCAGGAGATTTTCGGATAACGGCGCGCATTTCCCCCCGCCGCATGCGGCCGTGTGTAAATTATGGGTTTTACAGGTACGACAGCCCCTTTGTAAAAAAGCTGTACGCTTTTTTTGAAAGTAAGGAGAAATCATCATGAATGTAACGATTACGAAGGATACAGCGACAAGGGTCGCGATTTCCGGCAGCATCACCTCTGCCAACGCGCATGATCTGGAGACCGCCGCGGCGCAGGTGCCGGAGGCGTCCGAGCCCGTGATTATCGATGCGCGGGAGCTGGAGTACATCTCCAGCGCGGGACTGCGCGTCCTCCTTGCCATCCGGAAGCGCTGCGGAGCCAATCCCTTCAGCATCATCAACGTCAACGACGAGGTCATGAACGTATTCGACGTGACGGGCTTTTCGGAGATCATGGACATCACCCGCGCCAAGCGTCAAATCAGCGTTGAGGGCTGCGCGCGCATCGGCGCCGGCGCCTGCGGCGAGGTCTTCCGTCTGGACGACGAGACCATCATCAAGCTCTACTACGACCGCGTCAAGGCCGAGGAGATCGAGCGGGAGAAGGCACTGGCGAAGAGAGCCTTCGTACTGGGCGTACCCACGGCCATCTCCTATGACATCGTCGAGGCCGACGGACGCACGGGCGTGGTTTATGAGCTTATCAAATCCAAGACCCTCTCCGAGCTCATCCGCGAGAATCCCGAAAACATCGAAACCTATACGGATCTCTATGCCGATGTCTGCCGTCAGATTCACTCGATTCACGCCGACACCTCCGATCTGCCGGATTTCAAGGACCTGAACCGTCAGGACATTCCGCGCCTTGCGATCCCGGACGGGGACAAGCAGTATCTGTACCGGCTGCTGGACATCGTGCCGGATTCCGCGGGCTGCATCCACGGAGATCTGAACATCAACAATATCATGGTGCAGAACGGCGAGTGCTGCTTAATCGACATGGGCGAGTTCTCCCGCGGCATCGCGATGTTCGATATCTCCCGCATCGTCTTCTCCATGGAGTACGCCTCCCGGGGCGAGGGCGACTACAACGCCTTCTACAAGCTCCCGGCGGCGACGGTGGAGCGTGTGTACCGTCTCTTCCTGAAGAAATACTTCGGCACGGAGTCGATGGAGGAGGCCGAAAAGAAGAATCCGGAGGTTCGCTGGCTGTATCCGCTCGCGTGGTTCCGCTGCTGCACCACGATGCTCAAGGAAAAGCCCTGGGGCGAGGGCAAGCGCGAGATGGCGCTCGACCTTCTGCACAACCATCTGATCCCCTTCGTGGATTCCTGCACCCGCGGATAAGGACCCCCATCCCACGGGAAACCGTCTGTTTATAAAAAATTCCATATATCCCCCGCATTCTCGCAGACACTGAGGATGCGGGGAACCGATAAAAAGGAGCCACCGTCATGCTGAAAATCGAAAAAACCGTTGCAAAGGATGCCGCCATTGCCCTGGAGGGGCGGCTGGACACCTCCAGCGCGCCGGAGCTGGAGCCGGTGCTGGACGAGGTGCTCGGCGCTGCCGATACGCTGGTCATGGACCTGGGGAAGCTCGAGTACATCTCCTCCGCCGGACTGCGTCTGATTCTGAAGGCGCAGAAGGCCATGACGCCCAAAAACGGCATGAAGCTCATTCATGTGCCGGAGGACGTCATGGAGGTATTCGACATCACGGGATTCGCGGACTTTCTGACGATTGAGAAGTAAAGCGGAATGGAAGCGGATATGATTGCCATGTGGCTCGGGATAGCGGCGCTGATACCCGTGCTGCTGTCGGGGCTTTTCGTATTTCTGCAGAAGAAGACGCCGTTTTCCCGGCTTCCGTACATCGCGGAGCAGGGAATCATCGGCCTGGCCTTCGGCGGAGCCGCCGTGCTGGCGACCCTGTACGGCGTACCCGCACAGGATGGCATCATCATGAACGTCCGCGATGCGGCGCCCTTCTGCGCGGGTCTGCTCTTCGGCTCGAAGGCGGGTCTGATTGCGGGACTCATCGGAGGCATGCACCGCTGGATGATCGGGATGGGGAGCGGAGCCGACGTCACGAGAGCGGCATGCGCTCTGGCGACGCTGCTGGCCGGCGCGTGCAGCGGACTGATGCGCCGCAAGCTCTTCGAGGACTTGCGCCCCGGCGTGCTTTCTGCATTCGGCCTCGGCGCAACGATGGAAGTGCTGCATATGCTGCTCATCCTGGCGCTGAATCTGCGCGATGTCTCCCATGCCTTCGTCATCGTCCAGACCTGTGCCTTCCCCATGATTGTCGCGACCGGCTTTTCCGTCGCGTTCGCGACCCTTGTCTGCCGGTTTACGAGGAAGCCCGAGAAGATCGACATCAAAAACAAGAAGATCAGCCACGACTTCGCCTTCTGGCTCCTGATCTGCGTCGTCATCGCCTTCGTCGCCACCAGCGGCTTCACTCAGCAGATCATCTACCGCATCACCGACGAGGACGCGGCGCTGTACCGCAGCGTCACGCTCTATCTGGTCGTGTTCATGGAGATCCTCATCTACACCGCGCTCTTCATCCTCGTCTACGAGATGCTGAAGAAGAAGGTCGTGAGGAACCTCGCGCTGGTCAACGAGGGACTCAGCGCCATCACGGCGGGCAATCTCGACACGGTCGTGGACGTGCGCGCCTACAAGGAGTTTTCCGAGCTGTCGGATCATGTGAACGAGACCATCTCCACGCTGAAGCACTATATCAAAAAGGCCGAGGAGCGAATCGACCGGGAGCTGGAGTTTGCCCGTCAGATTCAGCTCTCCGCGCTGCCCTCCGTCTTCCCGCCCTATCCGCAGAGGCCGGACTTTGACCTGTACGCCTCAATGGAGGCGGCGAAGGAGGTCGGCGGAGACTTCTACGATTTCTACATGCTCGACCGCTATACGCTGGTGTTCATGATCGCCGACGTATCCGGCAAGGGCATTCCCGCCGCCATGTTCATGATGACCGCGAAGACGCTCATCAAGGGACTGGCGGAGAGCCGCAAGCCCGTGGACGAGATCCTGACGGAGGCCAACCGCAGGCTCTGCGAGACCAACGATGCCGGGATGTTCATCACGGCGTGGATGGGCAAAATCGACCTGCGCACGGGACTTGCGGAGTTTGCAAATGCCGGGCACAATCCTCCGCTCGTGTGCAGAAGAGACGGCGAATTCGAATACCTGCGCGCGAGGCCGAACTTCATCCTCGCCGGCATGGAGCAGACGCGCTACCGCAGGTACGAGCTGCAGATGGCTCCCGGCGACCGGATCTTCCTCTACACGGACGGCATCACCGAGGCCAACAACACGCGCGAGGAGCTCTACGGAGAGGAACGTCTTCAGGAGTGCCTGAAGGGGAGCCGCGACAAGCCCATGGAGCTTTGCAAGAAAGTGGAGGCGGATGTGAAGCACTTTGCCGAAGGCGCGCCGCAGTCGGATGACATGACCATGCTCTGTCTGCAGCTGAATGCCGTTCAGGAGCCGGATACGATGACGACGCATCCGGATGCGGATTCCCTGACCATCATGCAGACCTTCATCGACGACCGTCTGACCTCGGCGGGTGTCAGCAAAAAGGTACAGAACCGCATGCAGGTGGCGGCGGACGAGATCTGGTCGAACATCATCCGCTACAGCGGAGCGCAGAGTGCTTCCCTGAAGCTCCTGCGTCAGGGCGACACACTCCTGGCGCGCTTTACGGACGACGGCCGTCCCTTCGATCCCACGCAGACGCAGACGCCGGACGTGACGCTTTCCGCGGAGGATCGCCCGATCGGAGGGCTGGGGCTGCACATGGTACGAAAAATGACCATATCCATGACGTACGAATATGCAGACGGGAAAAACTGCCTGACCCTGGGATTTGCGCTCTGACTGCCGTAATCCCGAAGGGTTCCGGGGGTTCGGGGGGTACCCCGAACCCCCGTTTTTCGCGCCTGCGCGATTCTTCGCCGGGAGTGCCGTAA
>CAVGLF010000072.1:0-10243 GCA_963630045.1 Butyricicoccaceae bacterium
CCGGATGGTACTGCTTTGCAAGCTTTCTGTATGCTTTCTTTATCTCATCATCCGAGGCACCCTTGGAGATGCCCAGGACTTCATAATAATCTCTTTTCTCTGCCATATAGGTCCTCCGCATACGGCGTATTGCCATGAAGCCCTACACCTGGAGCTCCATGGCAATACGGGAATCCTTTTTCAAAAGGGGAAATTACTTCTTGTCGTCGTCCACAACGCGGTAGTCGGCATCGTAGTAGCCCTGACCGTTCGAGCCGTCGGAGGAGCCGCCGGCGCTGCCGGTATTTCCGGTGCTGCCCTGGTCATAGCCCGCGTAATCCTGAGCTCCGGGCTGACCCTGCGGGTTCGCGTTCTGGTACATCTTGGAGGAGAGCTCGTACATCTTCTTTTCAAGAGCCTCGATCTGCGTCTTGATCGCGGCGATGTCCGTGCCCTTGGCAACGTTCTTCAGCGCATCGATTTCGCTCTGGAGCGCAGCCTTGTCCTCCGCGGAGAACTTATCTCCCGCGTCCGCAATCAGCTTCTCGCACTGGTAGACGAGCTGGTCGGCGTGATTGTGCGTATCGGCCTCCTCACGGCGCTGCTTGTCCTCGGCGGCGTACTGCTCGGCATCGCGCACGGCGCGGTCGATATCGTCCTTGGAGAGGTTGGAGGATGCGGTGATGGTGATCTTCTGCTCGCGTCCGGTGCCCAGATCCTTGGCGGAGACGTTCACGATGCCGTTGGCATCGATGTCGAAGGTGACCTCGATCTGCGGGACGCCGCGGGGCGCTGCCGGAATGCCGTCCAGCGTGAAGCGTCCGAGGGTCTTATTGTACGCGGCCATCTCGCGCTCGCCCTGCAGGACGTGGATTTCCACGGTGCTCTGACCGTCGGCGGCGGTGGAGAAGACCTGGGACTTCTTGGTCGGGATGGTGGTGTTGCGCTCGATGAGCTTGGTGAAGACGCCGCCCAGGGTCTCAAGTCCCAGGGACAGAGGCGTGACATCCAGCAGCAGGACGTCCTTGACGTCACCGGCGAGAACGCCGCCCTGAATGGCCGCACCGGCCGCTACGCACTCATCGGGGTTGATGCCCTTGAAGGGCTCCTTGCCGGTGAAGTTGCGAACCGCGTCCTGAACGGCGGGGATACGGGTGGAGCCGCCGACGAGCAGAACCTTTTCGAGATCCGCGGGCTTGAGTCCGGCATCGGACATGGCGCGCTTGACCGGTCCCATCGTGGCTTCCACGAGGTCGGCGGTCAGCTCGTTGAACTTCGCGCGGGTCAGCGTCAGCTCCAGATGCTTGGGGCCCGTCGCGTCCGCGGTGATGTACGGCAGGTTGATGGAGGTGGTGGTCATGCCGGACAGCTCGATCTTCGCCTTCTCAGCCGCTTCCTTCAGACGCTGCATGGCCATACGATCGGAGCGCAGGTCGACGTTGTTGGCCTTCTTGAACTCCTCGGCCATCCAGTTCATGACGCGCTCATCGAAGTCATCGCCGCCCAGACGGTTGTTGCCGGCCGTCGCCAGAACCTCAAGGACGCCGTCGCCGATCTCCAGAATGGAGACATCGAAGGTGCCGCCGCCGAGGTCGTAGACCATGACCTTCTGGTCGTGCTCCTTATCGACGCCGTAGGCCAGAGCCGCAGCCGTCGGCTCGTTGATGATACGCATGACCTCCATGCCCGCGATCTTGCCGGCATCCTTGGTCGCCTGACGCTGCGCATCGGTGAAGTACGCCGGAACGGTGATGACGGCCTGCGTGACCTTATCGCCGAGGTAGCCTTCGGCATCGGTCTTCAGCTTCATCAGGATCATCGCGGAGATCTCCTGCGGGGAGTAGGACTTGGAGTCGATGGTCACCTTGTGCGCGGTGCCCATCTCACGCTTGATGGAGGACACGGTGCGATCCGGATTCGTGATCGCCTGACGCTTGGCCACCTGGCCGACCATACGCTCGCCGGTCTTGGAGAACGCCACGACGGACGGAGTGGTGCGCATGCCTTCCGCATTCGCAATAATAACAGGCTCGCCGCCTTCCATAACGGCAACACAGGAATTGGTAGTACCAAGGTCAATACCGATAATCTTAGACATATTCAAAAGCTTCCTTTCTCATAAAAGCCGGATGTACGTTTTTTTGGATTTCAGATGATTTTATATGGCAACGCTTATTTCCCATTTTTTTATGTTCCGGAGGGTTTTCCCGGAATATGGGGAAAAGCGGGGTTTTTCTCAGTTTGCGACCTTGACCATGGCGTGCCGCACAACGCGGCCGTTCATGGAAAAGCCCTTCTGGAAGACCTCTACGACCGTATTGTCGTCCGTGCCTTCCTCCTCCACATGCATGACGGCATTGTGGAGCTCGGGGTTGAACTGCTCTCCCTTTGCGGGGATCTCCGTGACGCGAAGCTTTTCAAGGCAGTCGTAGAACTGCCGGGCCGTCAGCTCGACGCCCTTCTTGAAGGCCTCGTCCTGGGTTTCCACCTGCAGGGCACGCTCCAGATTGTCCAGCACCGGCAGCAGCGCCGCGACCGTGCTCGAGGCGGCATCCGCGTATACGGTTTCGCGCTCCCGCGCGCTTCTCTTGCGGAAGTTGTCGTACTCCGCGAGGATGCGGCGGTATTTGTCCTGAAGCTCCGCAAGCTCGCCTGCGAGCTTTTCCTCCTTCGAGGGCTCCGCAGGCTGTCCGGCCTCCTCGGCCTTTACAGTCTCTCCGGCGGTCTTCGGAGGCTCGGTCTCCTCCTCAGCCGCCGCGTTTTCCACTTTATCTTTCGCCACTTGGTTTTTCCTCCTGATCCGTCAGCATCTTCGAGAGGCCTTCGGAGAATTTCTGGAGCCTTGCGCAGACTCTGGCGTAGTCCATACGCGTGGGACCCACGACGCCGATCAGTCCCGTAGCTCCGTGCGGTGCCTCATAGGCGGATACCACCACCGAGGCCTCCGACAGCGGCTCACAGCCGTTCTCATTGCCGATGGAGATGCGCATCGTCTCGCCGGGCTGCGGCATCGGGAGCTTTGCCAGCGTTTCGCGGTCGGACAGGCACTCCAGAAGCGCCCGTGCGCGGTCCACATCGCGGTACTCCGGATACTGCAGCAGCTGTGCCGCTCCGGCCAGGTAGAGATCGCGGTTCAGGATCCGGTTGAGCACATCGGCCGCGAAGTCGATGGCGGCAATCAGAAGCTCCGAAATCTCCGCACCCGTTGCAACCTCCGCCTGATTGATTCGTTCCCCGTTCATATCCTTCAGGGGAATATTGGTAAAATAGCTGTTCAGCGCCCGATTCGCCGCCGCAACCTCAAGCTCGGACAGCGGCACGTTCAGGCGGCAGATGCGGTTCTTGATCTGGTCGGAGCTGGTCACAAGCACCAGCACGACCGTGTTCTTTTCGACGGAGATGACCTCGAAGCGTCTCACGCTCTCCGTCTCTCCCGCAGGCGTCAGGGCAATCGCCGTGTGATGCGTCAGCTCCGACACCATCCGGCCCGCTTCGCTGATCAGCCGGTCCAGCTCCCTCATTCTGAGGCACAGAGCCTGTCTGACCTCCGTCATGTCCTGAGCCGTCAGCTGGTAGCGGCTCATCAGCTCGTCTACATAGAGCCTGTACGCCGCATGGGACGGAACACGTCCGGCCGACGTGTGCGGCTGCTCGAGATACCCCAGGTTTTCAAGCTCCGCCATTTCGTTGCGAACCGTCGCCGAGGATACCCGCGTCGTCAGCCTCGTTGCAATGGCCTTCGAGCCTACGGGCTCGGCTGTCTGGATGTAGTCATCCACCACTGCCTTCAGAATCTGCTTTTTTCTGTCGCTCAGCTTCATGCCCGTCTGGGTCCTCCTTTCCGGTATCTTAGCACTCATCTCCTTCGAGTGCTAGCAATAGATTACCACGAGTGCGCGTCTTTGTCAAATGGTATTCTGACCGAATCGTGTTGCATAATTGCCAACTGCTTTGTGCATTTTATACGATGTTTTCGGTCAATCCTTCAGCCGGACGAGCATGGACAGGCCAAAGCAGACTCCGAGCGCGAGGACAATGAGAGCCGAGGCCGCGCAGCCGGCGTAATACGCTCCGATACAGCCTCCGATGCCGCAGACGAGGGCGATCAGCACGGAGCAGAGCGTAAAGCGTCCCATGCGCCCCGAGACATTGCGGGACACGGCGGCGGGCAGAATGAGCAGCGCGTTGATGACGAGCATGCCGACCCAGCGGATGGCGACCGTGACGGCGACCGCGACCACGACGGAGAACAGCAGCTCCTCCGGGAAGGGACGGATGCCGCGGCTGCGGGCGATGGAGCGGTGCAGCGAGAGCGTCACCAGCGAATTTGCGGCGAAGAGCCAGTAGACCGTGACACCCAGAAGCAGCAGGAACGCCCAGAGAAGCTCCCTCGGGCGCACGCTCATGAGATCGCCCACCAGCAGGGACGAAAGCCTCGACAGCCCCGAGCCCGCCGTCGCCAGCACCAGACCCAGCGCAATGCTCACGGCCGAGTACACGCCGATGATGGTGTCCGCCGACAGCTTCGCCCGCTCCTTCGTTACCGTGACGAGTACGGCGAACACAACGGAGAAGAGTACGGCGCCCCACAGCGGCTCACTGAGTCCCGCAAGCGTCCCGACCACCATGCCGGTGAAGGCGCCGTGTCCCAGAGACTCCGAGAAAAACGACATGCGCGTGTTCACGATCATCGTGGAGAGGAGTCCGAACAGCGGGGTGATGAGAATCACCGCGAGAAGTGCATTCTTGAAGAACAGTCCCTGACCCTCCGTTGCCCATTCGAACGGAAGCCAGTCGATCATGGCATACCAGATTTCCATAGCCCTCACCCCAGAAGCTCCTTATATTCCGCGGAGGACATGACCTCCCCGGGCGTTCCCGCCCGGATGATGCGGTGCTTTAACAGCACCACGCGATCCGCGTAGCGCAGCACAAGCTCCGGGTCATGGGAGATCAGCAGCACGGACATGTCCACATGCTCCTTCACGCGCTCGACCGTTTCGTAATAGGTATTCAGTCCCCGGCTGTCGATGCCCGAGGACGGCTCATCCAGAAGCAGAATCTGCGGCAGAGGACGCAGCGCCAGCGCCAGCAGCACGCGCTGCAGCTCGCCGCCCGAGAGCACGCCGACCCTGCGGTCCATGGCGTCCTCCATATTCACCTCGCGCAGCGCCGCGCGGATCTCCTCCCTCAGCTTTCTTCCGGCGGGCAGCCATACGGGGCTCTTCGACGTGCAGGCGACGAAGAGATCGCAGACCGTCGCGGGATACTGCGCGTCGAAGCGCGGCATCTGCGGCACGTAGCCGATGCGCGGGCGCACGGGCTCCGTGCTGTGCGCGTCCGTGAAGCGTACGCTCCCCGTATAGGGAACCTCCCCCAGAATCGCGCGCATCAGCGTGGACTTGCCCGCGCCGTTGGGTCCCACGACCGCAGTCGTCACGCCGCAGTGCATATGCAGATTGATGTCATCGAGGATCTGCTCCGAGCCGATGCGGACGCCGAGATGCTCGATTTTCGTGCAGCAGGCCGCGCTGCACGAGTCGTTTCCGTGCGGATTGACCTTCATATATGTCCCGCTTTCCTTTACCTGTCCCCCGAGAGCGCCCGGTACAGCGTCTCGCAGTTTGCGTTCATAATGCTTATGTAGTCGTCCTTCTGCGTATCCGCGCCGACCAGGGAGTCCACCGTGTAATACGGAACGCCGGTCTCCGTGCTCACCGTCACGGCCGCGCGGTCATCGTACTGCGCGTCAGCCAGAAGTGCCTGTACGTCATAGTCCCGCACGGCGGCGATGACCTCGTTCAGCTCTCTTGCCGAGGGCTCCTCATCAGGCTCGCGGGCGATGAGCCCCACGACCTCGAGATCGAAGTCCCGCGCCACATAGGCAAAGCTTTCATGGAAGATGACGATATGGCGGTTTTCGACCGGCTCAAGCTTTTCCTTCCACGATGCAAAAAGCTCTCTGACCCTGACGGCGAATTGCTCCGCGTTTTCCCTGTACACCACGGAATAGGCGGGATCCGCCTCTCCCAGCGCCGCGGCAATCCGCGCCGCCATTGCAATCGCACCGTCCGCGCTCATCCACAGATGCGCATTGTATTCCGATTCTCCCGTCGCGGAGGGCAGGAGCTCGAAGCCCTCCGTCGCCTCGCATACGGCAAGCCCCGGGTGATCCGTCCGCACATCCTCAAGGAAGCTCTCCATCCCGCCTCCGCAGGCGATGAGCATGTCCGACCTCTCCAGCGTTTTGCGGTCGTTCATCGTGAGCTGATAGTCATGCAGGCAGCCCGCCTGAGCCGGTGCCATGCAGGAAAGCTCCACGCCCTCCACGCCCTGCAGGACCTCCTTCGCTATGAGGTAAACGGGGGAAAACGTCGCCGTCACCTGCATGCGCGCCGTGCTCTGCTCCTGGGACTGCCCCGCGGTGCACGCGGACAGCAGCAGCAGCAAAGACAGAGCCAGCGGAAGCACTGTTCTCATCATGAAATACTTGTCCTTTCCCCAGAAAAATCAAAAAAAACCGCTTACTTTTCTTTTCCCCCCACACGCATGGCGCGCGGGAGACGCAAAGCGGGGAGACGCCTTGCATTCCGTAGAGCGTCCCCCCGTCTTCATTTACTGTGGTTAACCGATTAATACATGCCGCCCATGCCCTGGTCTGCGGGTGCAGCCGGAGCCGGAGCCGGTTCCTTCTTCTCAGCCACGAGGCTCTCGGTGGTCAGGATCATGGACGCGACGGACGCGGCCTTCTCCAGAGCGCAGCGGGACACCTTGGTAGGATCGACGATGCCGGCCTTGATCATGTCGGTGTAGGTCTCATGCAGAGCATCGAAGCCGTAGCCGACCTTGCGGGAGTTCTTGATGCGCTCCAGAACGACGGAGCCATCCAGACCCGCATTCGCGGCGATCTGCTTGACGGGCTCTTCCAGAGCACGCACAACGATCTTGACGCCGGTCTTCTCGTCGCCGTCGACGGAGCCGACGATCTTGGCAGCTTCGGTCGCAGCATTGACATACGCCACGCCGCCGCCGGCCACGATGCCTTCGGCCACAGCCGCGCGGGTCGCGTTCAGAGCGTCCTCGATGCGCAGCTTCTTGTCCTTCATCTCAGCCTCGGTCGCAGCGCCGACCTTGATGACCGCAACGCCGCCCGCGAGCTTCGCCAGGCGCTCCTGCAGCTTCTCACGATCGAAGTCGGAGGTGGTCACTTCGATGGCCGCCTTGATCTGGCCGACTCTGGCCTTGATCTCATCATTGCTGCCGGCGCCGCCGACGATGATGGTGTTCTCCTTGGAAACCTTGACCTGACGGGCACGGCCGAGCTGGGCAACGGTGGTCTCCTTGAGCTCGAGTCCGAGATCGGAGGTGATGACTTCGCCGCCGGTCAGGATGGCGATATCCTTCAGCATCTCCTTGCGGCGATCGCCGAAGCCCGGAGCCTTGACGCAGACGCAGGTGAAGGTGCCGCGCAGACGGTTGACCAGGATGGTCGCCAGAGCTTCGCCCTCGACGTCCTCGGCGATGATGACGAGCTTGCGGCCGGACTGCACGATCTGCTCGAGCAGCGGCAGGATCTCCTGGATGTTGGAAATCTTCTTATCGGTGATCAGGATGTAGGCATCGTCGATGACGGCTTCCATCTTGTCGGAATCGGTGACCATGTAGGGGGAGATGTAGCCGCGGTCGAACTGCATGCCCTCGACGACCTCGGAATAGGTCTCGGCGGTCTTGGAATCCTCGACGGTGATGACGCCGTCGTTGCCGACCTTCTCCATCGCATCGGCGATGAGCTTGCCGATCTCTTCGTCGCCGGAGGAAATGGCGGCGACACGGGCGATATCCTCGGAGCCCTTCACAGGCTGGGAGTTATTCTTCAGCGCGTCAACGGCGGCACGGACAGCCTTCTGAATGCCGCGCTTCATGATCATGGGGTTGGCACCCGCGACGACGTTCTTCATGCCCTCGCGCACGATGGCCTGGGTCATCAGGGTGGCGGTGGTGGTGCCGTCGCCGGCCGCGTCGTTGGTCTTGGTCGCGGCTTCGCGAACCAGCTGAGCGCCCATGTTCTCAAAGGGATCCTCAAGCTCGATCTCCTTGGCGATGGTCACGCCGTCGTTGGTGATCAGCGGAGTGCCGAACTTCTTGTCGAGAACGACGTTGCGGCCCTTGGGGCCCATGGTGACCTTTACGGTATTGGCAACCTGGTCGACGCCGCGCTGCAGCGCACGACGGGCTTCTTCATCAAAAATAATCAGCTTGGACATTGTACGTTAAACCTCCTGATGCTTATGTCTTACCCTGTGTGTCTTACTCGACAATCGCGAGAATGTCGTTCTGACGGACAACAATCAGCTCTTCGCCGTCAATCTTGACTTCGGTGCCGGAGTACTTGGACATGATCACGCGGTCGCCCGCCTTCAGATACATGACAACTTCCTTGCCGTCGACGTTTCCGCCGGGACCCACAGCGATGACTTCGGCCACCTGGGGCTTCTCTTTGGCAGAACCGGTCAGGATAATGCCGGACTTGGTGGTCTCTTCGGTCTCCACCATCTTCAGAACAACTCTATCCGCTAAGGGCTTCAGTTTCATGGAAATGACCTCCTGTAACTTGCTTTGCTTTAGCACTCTTTTCATCTGAGTGCTAGCACATGTAATAATATAGCGCTAATTCCCCTAAAATTCAAGTCCGCTCACGTTTAGGATTTCCCTGATTTTCCCCGCTTTGCGGATTCGCTTCAATTTATCCGTCAGCTTTCGCGTTTTTTCTTTCGTTTTCTGTTTTTCTCTCCGTCTTTCGGTCATGCCATGAGTCTTTTTGCCTCATCGCGCAGGAGCTTCGCGCCTTTGGGCACGACGAAGCGCAGTGCGCGGGGCAGGACGCGGATATCGATGTGCCGGGTCATGACGATTTCGCCGTCCAGACTCACGGGCTCGGGCTCGGGAGATTCCAGCACGAGGCGGTGCGCCTTCTCGCAGATGGCGATGTCTCCGAATTTGTCATGCCGTCCCGCGGCGTAATCCGCGATGGACTGCAGAAAGCGCAGACGGCTCACGCGGCGGATTCCGATAACATTGAGAATGCCGTCGTCGGGCTCGGATTCCGGAGCCGCGTAGAAGCCGCCGCCGTACCAGCGTCCGTTTGCCGCGACGACCAGCGCGATCTCCTCGTCCATGGACTTTCCGTCAATCTCTATATGGTACTTCCGGTTGATGGTCTTGAAGAAATGCACGAGTACGGAGAGCTTATAGAGCATGCTTCCGCTGATCGGGTATTTGCGCTTGTTCTGCACCACCCAGTTGCAGATGCGCGCGTCGATTCCGGCGTTGCACAGGTTGATGGCGTTGCGGTCTCCGGCCTGCATGGCGTCCATCACCATCGCCTCTCCGTCGCGCTGTGCCTCGATGCTGCGAAAGCTGTCGCGGTTATCGAAGATTTTGATGAAGTCGTTGCCCGTTCCGTACGGAAGACATGCGACCTCCGCATTATCAATGCCCACCGCGCCGTCCGCCGTCTCCGAAAGGGTTCCGTCCCCTCCGCAGGCGTAAAAGCGGCATATCTCAGGCGCATAGGCCGCACTCAGCTCCTGTACCAGAGCCTTCGCATGTCCCGGGCGCTCCGTCACGCGCACCTCATAGTCGAGCCCCTGCATCGTCCTTTCGGCCTCGCTTCTGATGCGTCCCGTCATGTCCTTGGGTCCCGCCGTGGGATTGACGATAAAAATATGCTTCATTGAATCAGTCTCCGCCCCTTCTGATTATAAAAACAGCCCCCGTGCCGCCGCATTTCACCCCTTGTCTGTGCAGGTCCGCAGGCGATCCGCGGCGGGCAGCCGTGACGAAATTCACCGGAAGTTCACCTGTTTATTAGAATACTACAGATTTCATAAAAATGCAAGAGTCTTTACGCCTCCGGGCGGTGCGAATGAGGCGCGGGGTCTCCCGGTTTGGGGGGGCAGTAACCCCCCGAAGCAAAAGAAATCCGGCAGAGAGATAACCTGTTTTTTGAGGCTCTCTCTCTGCCGGATTTTTTTTAGAAAATCATATAAAAGCGGATCATGAAGTATATCGCGGGCAGCGTGAAGGCGGCGCCTGTGACGAGAAGGAAGGAATAGCCGCGCACCTTCTTTTTCTCCTTCTGCTGCCTATACTCCGGGTATTTCACGTACTCCGTCCTCAGAAACGGCAGCAGGATATCCCTCGTGCGGCGCAGCGAGTAGGTGATGCCGGTGAATACGCCCTGATTGTACACGGCGACGAGTGC
>CAVGLF010000073.1:0-10107 GCA_963630045.1 Butyricicoccaceae bacterium
CGGCGCTCCTTTGGGGACTGCCGTATTGGCTGAAGCATTTTCGGGATCGGGGAGTGCCCCGAACCCCCTTTTTTCCCCCTCGCGCGAAAAAAAGGAGCTCGAGCCCTCTCGACCACAATTTTGATTATACCCTCTTCCTCTTTCTCCGTCAAGAAGAAAAGCCCTTGTCAAATTCCATCTCTTATATTATACTGAAAACCAGAGGTAAATTCCGTGAATAAAGGAGTGACCGGGTATGAAAATCGGTGCAGCAAAGCTCTGTACATCCACGTCCGATCCTGAGGTTCGCCTTGCGGGCTTCGGCAACCCCAGGCGCGTCTTCTCCGGCATGCACGACGATATCTGGGTGCGCGCGCTCGTTCTGGAGGAGGACGGCGTGACTGCGGCCGTCGTCACGGGCGACGCGCTGGGCTTCGAGGGAACACGGATCGAGGAGATCCGGGAGCGCGTCCGGGAGACCTCGGGGCTGAATGTCGATTCCATTCTCTTCAACGCCAGCCATACTCACTCCGCGCCGAATGTGATGCGCGGTCAGTCCGAGTGCATCGGCCGCTATCAGGCGGCCTACGCCGACTGGTTCTACGATCAGGTCGTGCGCGTCATCGCCCTGGCTGCCGCCGATCTGGAGGAGGGAAGGCTCGAGTGGGGCAGCGTTGCCTGCCCCGGCATCGGCGTCAACCGCCGCCGCGTCGCGGACGGTGTCTGCGTATTCGCGCCGTATGAGGCAGGGCTCCGCCGCGATGATGCCTTCGTCCTGCGCGCCGTCTGCGGAGCGCGCACGAAGGCCGTTCTGATGAAGCATACCTGCCATCCCAGCACCGTCGGATGCGACCTGGGGTCCGCCGACTGGCCGGGCGTCGCGCGCAGAATCGTCGAGGAGCGCAATCCCGGAGCGGTCGCCCTGTTCGCGCAGGGCTGCTGCGGCAATATCCGCGTGCGCACCTACCGCGATCCCGGGCATCCCGATACCTCCCTCTTCCGCGGAGGGGATTTCCCGGACATCGAGTACTTCGGGGGACTGCTTGCGGATGCCGTGCAGACCGTGCTCGACCGCCCGATGACACCCGTCCGGGGCACGCTCTCCGCCCGCAAGATTGCCTTCGAGCTGCCGCTGCGCGATAAGCTTCCGCGTGAGGAATACGTCAAAGAGGGTGCGGGCGACAGCCTCGAGGCCTACGCCGCGCGCTGGTACGCGGCGCATTACGACGAGCTGCCCCGCGCAAAGACCTATACCATGCAGCGCATCGACCTCGGAGATACGCTCACGCTCATCGGCATGGAGGGCGAGGCCGTCGTCGAATACGAGTACCACATGGACCGCCTCCTCCCCGGCCGCCATGTCGTCACGCTCGGGTACTCCAACGGCAATCCCGGGTATATCTGCACCGCCGACATGTACCGCACGGGCGGCTACGAGCCCGTGGGCTCCACCGTCTGCTACTATCTCCACTCCGGCTGGAAACCCGAGTGCGAATCGATCATCCTGGAAAACGCAAAGCGGCTTCGGTGATCACTTCCGTCAAAGCGGGAAGCGCAAATGCATACGCTGTGAATGTCTGCAAAGCACTGTCAATCCAACAACGTGAAGTAAGCATTTATCGAGCAAACGATCATATTTTCAACAGACAGGAGGATAAAAATGAAAAAGGCTGCGATCATGTTTCTTACATTTGTAATGATTCTGTCACTCGTTGCATGTAGCGGTGGTGAGTCCCAATCAACGACTTTCGAGGACAATGGCAGGATCTATACGTCTGTCGCCGAATCCACCTCCTCCGAAAGCCATGATTCCAAAAACAGCGAAACGGCCGTTACATCTGCTGCTGAATCAGCCAGCTCCGAAAGCCATGAAAAGACCGATACGTCTGTCGCCGAATCCACCTCCTCCGAAAGCCATGATTCCCAAAGCAGCGAAACGGCCGTTACATCTGCTGCTGAATCAGCCAGCTCCGAAAGCCATGGAAAGACCGATACGTCTGTCGCCGAATCCACTGCTTCCGGACACAATCAGGTTGACGAACACGTTTTTGAAGAAATCATAGTTGTAGATAACGACCAATGCCTGATTAAGATAACGGGCATCGATCCCGATAACATGTGGGGTTATGCCGTAAAGGCATACATGGAGAATAAATCCGGCGATAAAACCTATATGTTCTCTATTACCCGTGCTTCAGTGAATGGAGTTCAAACCGAAACCGCATTGGCGGCTGAGATTGCTGCCGGGAAAAAATCAAACGAAGAGATCTATTTCTTCGGCGATGATCTTTCATCCCATGGAATCGACACTTTCACAGATATTGAGCTAAGCTTCAGAGTTTACGATTTTGATGACTGGTTTGCTGACGCGGTGGCAGAAGAAACCATTCACATATATCCGTATGGTGAAAATCAGGCCACTCCATTTGTCCGTGAAGCGCAGCCCACCGACACCGTTCTAGTTGATAATGAAAAGGTCAGTGTAATTGTAACCGATTATGACGAAGACGGGTTCTGGGGATATACGGTCAACCTGTTTCTTGTGAATAAAACCGACAAAGAACTGACATACAGCGTCGATGATGCATCCGTAAACGGATTTATGGCAGATCCGTTCTGGGCCGCATCGATTGGTGCGGGAAAAGCTGCATTTTCTTCGATGTCATGGTTCGATTCCGATTTCGAAGAAAACGGTATTACGGTTGTAGAAGAAATCGAGATGAATTTCAAGATTTATGATCCTGAAGATTGGTCTTCTGATGCAATTTTTGAGGAAGTCATAATACTAAACCCGTAATTTTCGAAAGAGATGGAATCCCACATATAACACAAAAAAAGCCGCTATAAGATCTTCGGCTGAAAGCGTACACCCCCCAAAAAAAGAACAGCAAAACCGCAGGGGCACTTCATGAAGTGCCCCTGCGGTTTTTTTCATGCATCGTGTCTGTCGAAGAACTCCTGCAGCCTGCGCTCGTATTCCGCGGTCTCCACAAGGAAGCTTTCCGCATGCGCCGCGCCCGGGACGATCCACAGCTCCTTTTCGGCCGTGCAGGCCGCGTAGTTTTCCCGGCTCATGCGCGTGGGGACGAAGTTGTCGTCCTCGCCGTGGATGAAGAGCACGGGCGTACGGTTGGTACGCAGCGCCTCGAGTGTGGAGTATTCCTCCATGTCAAAGCCGCCCAGACGGCGGACGAAGATTCTCGAGGTCTGCATGAGCGGGAACTCGGGGATGTGCATGTTGTCCGTCAGGACATGGTAAAAGATGGCGTACGGCGAGGTGAAGCCGCAGTCCGCAATGATGCCGCGCAGATTTCCCGCAAGCTCCAGTCCCGACGCCATGAGCACCGTTGCCGCACCCATGGAAATGCCGTAGAGATAGAACGGCAGCGCCGCCTCCGGGCGGCTGCTCCAGTACTCCATCCAGTCCTGCACATCGAAGCGCTCGCGGACGCCGTAGGTAATGGCACGTCCTTCGCTGCGTCCGTGGCTGCGCTGATCGATGAGCAGCAGGTTGCAGCCGTGCTCATAGAGGAATCGGGCCTGCAGGCCGTAGTCCGCATCCGGCGCGCTGCGGTAGCCGTGCGCGCACAGCACCGTGCGCCGCGCATCCGGACGCGTCAGGACATAGCCGTACAGCTCCAACCCGTCCCGGCTGCGGATGTGGACGAACTCCGGGTTCTGCTTCCAGAACCAGTCCGCGCCGCGCCGGATGCTCCTCTGCCACTCCAGATGCCGCGCGTCCGGCACGGGCTCCTTCTGCCGCACGCCCTCGCGCGATACCGCCATGCGGTACAGATAGTACCCGCCGCCCACGGAGGCCGATGCCCAAATCAAAAAGACAATCGCCGCAAGAATCCAAAGCACTGATGTCTTCCTCCCTTATTCCAGTCGTCCCGCGGCCTCGCGCAGCACGCGTTCCGTATACGCGCGAAGCTCCGGGTAGTCCCGAAGCTCCGGGTCCGATATGCGGATGAGCCGAGCCGCGTCCTGAGCATCCGCAAAGAGCGACAGATCCGTGCCGAAGGCCGCCGTATGCAGCCCCGGCAGTCCCGACTGCCGCACACCCAGGAAGTCGCCCGGGCCGCGCAGCCGCAGATCCTCCTGTGCCAGCTCAAAGCCGTCGTTTGTGCGGCAGAGCGCTTCAAGACGCGCTCTCGTATCCGCGCCGCCCGCGTCGGAGATGAGGATGCAGTACGACTCCGCATCTCCGCGTCCCACGCGTCCGCGCAGCTGATGCAGCTGCGCCAGCCCGAAGCGCTCGGCATTCTCGATGAGCATGACCGTCGCGTTGGGCACGTTGACGCCGACCTCGATCACCGTCGTCGCAACCAGCAGCGTGATCTCCCCCGCCGCGAAGGCGCGCATCACGCGCTCCTTTTCCGCGGGCTTCATGCGTCCGTGGACGCAGTCCACCCGGTATCCCGGGAAGAGCGCGCGCAGCTTTTCCGTCACGCTCTCCACGGTCTCCATGGGCGCACCGTCGGGATTGTCCTCGATGCCGGGACAGACGACGTAGCCCTGATGCCCCAGGGCGAACCGGGACTGCATGAAGCCGTAGGCGCGAAGCCGGGACTTTCCGGAAAGCACGCGCGTCTGCACGGGCGTGCGTCCCGGCGGCAGCTCGTCCAGCGCCGACACATCCAGATCGCCGTACAGCACCAGCGCCAGCGTACGCGGAATGGGCGTCGCCGACATGACGAGCACATGGGGCACCTCCCCCTGCGTGCCCTCCGCCTTCGCCGCGAGCCGCGCCCTCTGCTCCACGCCGAAGCGGTGCTGCTCGTCCGTGATGACGAGGCGCAGACGGCTGTAGCGCACGTCCCCGGAGAACAGCGCATGCGTTCCGATGACAAGCTGCACGTCTCCCAGCGCAATGCGTCCCAGAGCCTCGCGCCGCGCCGCCGTACCCATGCCGCCCGTCAGGAGCGCCGTGCGTACGCCCAGAGGCTCCAGCTGTGCCTGCAGCGTGCGGAAATGCTGCTCCGCCAGGATTTCCGTCGGAGCCATCAGCGCGGTCTGCCAGCCGGACTTGGCCGCCGCATAGGCACAGGCCATCGCAACCGCCGTCTTGCCCGAGCCTACATCTCCCTGCACAAGCCGGTGCATGGCGGGGCTGCCCCGCTCCATGTCGGCCAGCGCCTCCCCGATGACGCGCCGCTGCGCCCGGGTCAGCGTATAGGGAAGGCTGTCGTACACGGGCTCCAGGCTGCAGGGACGCAGCGCCTCGCCCGATGCCGTCCGGTTGCCCGAGCGCCGCTGCATCAGAATCAGCGCCAGCAGAAAGAGCTCCTCGAAGGAAAGCCTCCGCCGCGCCCGCTCCAGCTGCCGCTCGTCCTCGGGGCAGTGGATGCAGCGCACCGCCTCGGCGTAGTCCATGAGCTCATAGCGCACACGCACCGCCTCAGGCAGGAGATCCGCAAGTGCGCCGGCACAGGGCAGCGCTTCGCGTACGGCGCGGCGCATCGTGCCCTGCGCCAGCCCCGCAGTGAGCGGATAGACCGGCATGAGCCGTCCCGTCTGCGCGTTTCCTCCGGTGCCGCCCGCCGCATCCGGCGCGTTCTGCGCGTCCACAACGGGATTCACCATCGTCACGCGCCGTCCCGCGCGCTGTGCCCGTCCGTAAAAGACAAAGCTCTCCCCCACATGCAGCCGGTCTCCGGCATGGGGGGAGTTGAAGAACATGAGCGTCATCACGCCCGTGTCGTCGGACGCGGTTGCGCGTACGAAGGGCTTATGCCCGCGCACGAGCTGCGGCGCGGACGCGATGACCGCGCGCACGCAGACCGTCTGTCCGTCCTCGAGACGGGCGATCTCGGTCATCACCGTGCGGTCCTCGTACTGTCTGGGCCAGCAGCGCAGCAGGTCTCCGACGGTTCTAATCGAAAGTTTTTCCATCAGCGCCGCCGTGGCGGCTCCGATGCCGCGCAGCGACGTCACGGGGGCATCGGGCGCGGGGCAGGTCTTTCCCGCGGTCATTTCATGTACTCCCGTACAAGCTTTCGGATGCTCCTTTTCGATTCCTCGTTCAGGCGGCGGCGAAACTGCGCAAAAAGGCTGGGGTTGAAGGGCGGCTCACAGGCAAACTCCTTCAATCCGATAAAATACTGCATATACGGATTTTCCGTAATCTGGCGCAGGGTTTCCTTTTCCGAAAGTCCGAACTTTTCGAAAATCATATACGCTCCGAGGATGAGTCGGAGGGGCTTCGCCGGAGCGCCCCGGCGCGAGTAGAGCTTCTCGCTCCATTCCTTTTCAAGCTGCGTCCACGGAATGGCCTCCGACCACCGGACAAAGCGGTTATCCGCATTCAGCAGCTTTTCCAGCGGGCAGTACACCTCATAGATGTCCAGCTGTCCGTCCGGCAATCTGTACATAGCTTTTTCTCTTTCTCGTCTTTCACGGGACTTGTTTTTTTACCTTATTTTCCCCGGGGGGACGGCATTACTGCGCCGTCCGATTCACGCCGTTGAATGTCTTGCAATTTATCCTTTATTATTATATAATAGACCGGAATGAAAAGCAAGGGGTTTATGTACAAACGCTATGAGACAATCCGATGCGCGCATGGGGCGCGCGGCCATGCTCTTCCTGCCCGCGAAGATCCTTGAGGGTCTGATCGGCGTATGGACGCTCTCCTATACGGCCTCCTGCCTCTCCTATGAGGCCTATGACCGTTTCTCCACGGTCAACACCGTGGTCGTCTTCTCCAACCTGCTGCTGCTGGGCTGGATCATCAATTCCACCGGACGCTATGTCGGCGAGTATGCCGATACGCCTCTGGCCGGACGCTTCCACTCCACCGCGGCGGCGCTCTGGGCTCTGCCGAATCTCGCCGTGCTTGCGGTCACCGCCGCGGTCTGCGCCGTGACGGGAAAAACCACGTGGCTCGCCGCATTCTGGATGCTCCTCGCGACCTCGCTGTACCAGATCGTCCTGGGCGAGCTCGTGCAGACCGGGCGGCAGCTGCCCTGCGTCGTGCTTTCGGTCGGCTCGGCTCTCGTCAAGCCCGCCGTCATGTGGACGGTCTGCCGGATTCTCACGCACGGCGCCGTCTGCGGCCGGATTCTCCCCGCCGTCTGCGGCTATGCCGTGTCGGAGCTGCTTGCCGGGCTGGCAGGTGCCGTCCTGCTCGCGATCCCCCGTCTTTTGCGTCCCGGCAGCTTCGACCGTGAGATTCTGCGCAAATTTGCCTCCTTCGGAGTTCCGCTTCTGGGCGTCAGCGTCAGCGTCGGCCTCCTGAACATGATCGACCGCTTCATCATCATCCTGTTCAACGGAGAGTACGGCATCTACAACGCCAACAACACGATCTCCAGCACGGTGTTCACCATGCTCACCGTCGGCATCATGCGCGCGGTCTACCCCGCCGTGCTGCGCGGCTACCGCGAGGGCGGGCTTGCCGCGGCAAAGCCCCTGCTGGACCGCGGCGTGCGGCTGTATGTCCTGATTGCGGCACCTGCGGCGGCGGGACTCATCGGCGTCTCCCGCTCCCTGTCGGCCTTCCTGTACCGGAGCGATGCCTATTACGTGTCGGGCTCCCCCATCATCGGCATCATTGCCGCGGCGATGTTCTTCTCCGGCCTCAACGAGTACGCCATCAAGACCTGGGAGCTCCGGGCGCAGACGCTGCCCATCATGGTGGGCGCGCTGAGCGCGACGGCGCTGAAGATTGCCGTGTCCTGCGCGCTGCTGCCGGTTTTCGGCTTCACGGGCGCGGCTCTGGGCTCCCTTGCCGGCTTCTTCGCCTATTTTCTTCTGAGTGCCCTGCGCGCGCGAAAGACCCTGCTCTTCACGCTGCGTCCGCGCACCGTTCTCTCCGTTCTCGCGGGCTGCGCCGCCTGCGGCGGAGGTGCGGCCTTTCTCTGCTCCGTAATCGAGTCCCCCGCGCTGGCACTGGCGGCGGCCATTCCCGCGGGGATTCTCCTGTACTCAGGCGTGCTCATTGTCTCGGGCGAAGTGTCGGACGAGCTGCGCGCACTGCGCACGGCGCTGTCCCGCAGACGCTAACCCTCTCTCCCCCCCCGGGGGCGCATTCTCTCCCCTTTTTTTCGCACGCACCGCTGCGTGCGGCGCATTTTTACGTAATGTCTTGCTTTTTTCACGGATTCCGTGTAGAATGAAATAACAAATCAAATTCGCAAATTGGAGGAACTACAGGGCTTATGGATATTCTGGTCATCAACGGCGGCAGCTCGTCCTTGAAGTATCAGCTTTTCGACATGGACACGCGCAAGGTCATCGCAAAGGGCGCCTGCGAGCGCATCGGACGCGGCGGCTACATGAAGCATACCGTGACGGGACGCGACAAGCAGGAGTTCAACCTCGACATTCCGGATCACACCGCTGCCTTCCGCCTCGTCATCGAGAAGCTCACCGATCCGCAGTGCGGCGTGCTCCGCGACATGTCCCAGATTTCGGCGGTCGGTCACCGCGTGCTGCACGGCGGCCAGTGGTTCTCCGAAAGCGTCGTCATCGATGACGAGGTCATCGCGGCGATTGAGAAGTGCATCCCCCTGGGACCGCTGCACAACCCCGCGAACCTCATGGGCATCCGCGCCTGCGAGTCCGTCATGCCCGGCGTACCCCAGGTCGCCGTCTTCGACACCGCCTTCCACCAGACCATGCCCGAAAGCTCCTACATCTACCCCATCCCCTATGAGTATTATGAAAAGTACGCGATCCGCCGCTACGGCTTCCACGGAACCTCCCACCGCTACGTCTCCGGACGCTGCGCGGAGCTTCTGGGCGGGAACCCCGAGGATCACAACATCATCGTCTGCCACCTGGGCAACGGCTCCTCCCTGTGCGCCGTGCGCGGCGGCAAATGCTTTGACACCTCCATGGGACTCACGCCTCTGGACGGAGTCGAGATGGGCACCCGCTGCGGCTCCATCGATCCCGCCGTCGTCAGCACGCTGTGCGAGAAGACCGGCCGCGACGCCTCCTACGTCGTCGACCAGATCCTCAACAAGGAATCCGGCCTTCTGGGCATCTCCGGACTCGCCGACTACCGCGACGTGGCAAAGGCCTCCGAGGAGGGCAACGAGCGCGCGCGTCTGGCACGCGACATCCTCATCCGCTCCGTGCGCCACTACATCGGCGCGTACGCCGCCGAGATGGGACGCGTCGACGCCCTCGTCTTCACCGCCGGCATCGGCGAGAACAATCCCCTGCTCATCGAGGAGATTGTCGAAACGCTGGGCTTCATGGGCGTGAAGGTCGATCACGAGGTGAATATCGCGGCGGATCACTCCGACGAGCGCGAAATCACCGCCCCCGGCGCCCGTGTGCGCACCTTCATCCTCCCGACCGACGAGGAGCTGATGATCGCGCTGGATACCGAGCGTCTGGTCTCCGGACGGTAAGGGAACCCTTTTTTCCCCTCTTTTTTTCCGACGGTGCGGACAAAGGCCGCCTTTTTTCCGCGCGTCACCTGCTTTTTTCGTTTTTCCCCATGCCACACTCCGAAAAGGGGGGTCTTCTCATGCGGCTGCCGCCGTGTATGAAAAGACCCCCCGTTCTTTTTCCCTTCTCTTTCCCCCGGCTCCCGCCGTCCGGCATTCATTCGTGATTTTCGGACTGTCGCGCCCGTGATACCCGATATAATCCTTTTCAAATTCGTAAAATTTCAAATTTATGCTTTACAAAGCGTCAAAACAGTGATATCATATAGGGGTTCATGAGCGGCAGTTATTCTGCCTGTATCATATATTCCTGTTTCTCCGTTTTCCCCTCCCGGGAGGCGGGCGGCTCCGCCCTTTTTTTCGGGAATGCCCTGTTTGTATAAAACGGGGGCGCGTGACGGGGAGACGAATACTTTTAGGAGGAATCTCATGGCTCGTAAAATGAAGACCATGGACGGCAACACCGCGGCAGCGCATGCAGCATATGCGTTTACCGAGGTAGCGGGCATCTACCCGATCACTCCGTCCTCCCCGATGGCCGACTATCTGGATAAGTGGTCTGCCGCCGGTACGAAGAACATCTTCGGTCAGCAGGTTCGCGTTGCGGAAATGCAGTCCGAGGCCGGTGCCGCCGGTGCCGTTCACGGCTCCCTGACCGCCGGTGCTCTGACCACCACCTACACTGCCTCCCAGGGCCTGCTGCTGATGATCCCCAACATGTACA
>CAVGLF010000074.1:0-3920 GCA_963630045.1 Butyricicoccaceae bacterium
TTGTATCGGCGTATATGAGCCTGTTCTGATGCTCTTCGGTTCGCCGCCCTTTTTCCCCGGATTTACACCAAAAAAGAGAGAGGATTGATTTTTTGCCATGAGCGGAAATCTGATCGCATTCGATATCGGCGAGTCCCGCGCAAAGCTCGTCTGGTACTCGGGAAAAACGCGTAAAAAAGCGGTCTCGGCCGCTCTGCCGGACAATCTTGTCTCCAACGGGGAGATCCTCTCCATGGATGCCATGGCGGACTTCCTGCGCCAGACGGCGAAGGATGCATCGATTCCGCGCGCGGCGGCGGCGGTCATCCTGCCCGCGTCCCTCGTCTTCACCCGCACGGTCGAGGTGCCCGCCATGACGGATGCCCAGCTTCTCTACAACCTGCCCTATGAGTTCAAGGATTATCTGGGACAGGAGAAAAGCTCGTACTACTTCGACTACGCCGTTCAGGAGCTTGTACGCGATGAGGAGACGCAAGAGGTGCGCCAGATGAAGCTCTTCGCCTGCGCAACGCTGAAGAAGACCATCGAGGACTACCGCGACATGTTCCGCCGCGCGGGTTTTCGCCTGAAATCCGCCATCCCGGAGGAGGCGGCGTACGCCGCTCTCATGGACAGACGGACGGCGGCGGAGGAGGACACCTGCTTTGTCGACATCGGCTACAACGCCGTGCGCATGCAGATTTTCCGCGGAAAGAACTTCAGCACGCGCCGCACGGTGAATCTCGGACTGCGCGACGTTGTCCAGACACTTGCGGATACGCGCGGCGTCGATGCGCATATGGCGCATGAGCATTTCCTGAACGACTACGAGGGGGCGCTGAGCGACCCCGGAGTCGTGAACATCTACCACAGCATGGCGGCTGAGATCATGAAGGCCGTGAACTTCTATAACTACAACAACCGCGAGCAGACGCTCACCAGCATCCATCTGTGCGGAGGCGGCGCCGCCGTCGTGCCCATCCGCAGCGCCATCGCGGAGCTTACGAACATGGAAATCCGCTCCGCAGCGGAGTTCGTCCCCGGCGGCGATTCCATTGAGGAGCCCTGGCTCTTCGTGAAGGCTGCGGGCTGCGCCCTGCAGGCATAAAAGGGAGGTGCGCTTTTTCAGATGAATGCAAAGACGGGTAAAATCAAATATCCGACCAAGCGCACGGTCAACCTTGCAAAGCGCGAGTCGAAAACGAAGAGCATCGTGACGCTCGTCTGCGGACTGATCGTCATCGCCCTTCTGTGCGGTGCGGTCGTGAAATTCGGCGTTGTCGATCAGTTCGACCGCCTCACCGCTGCGGAATCCGCCTATAACTCCGTTCATGCGCAGTACGTCGACATGAAGGACAAGGTCGCGGACTACCCCGAGGTCGAGCAGGAGTACCGCACCTATTCGCGCAACTGGCTCACCGGGGACTCCGGCATCGGCGTCAGGGTCGACCGCACCGAGGTGCTCGATCTGATGGAGCAGTACCTTGCGTCCTGCGGCACCGTCCGCACCTTCCTCGTGGAGGACGACGTCATTCTCGCGTCCATGTCCGACATGAACCTCGAGGAGGTCTCGGCCATGTTCGCCGAGCTCCAGCGTCAGCCCATCGTCTCCAGCGCCTCGCTGACGATCGCCTCGACCGCGAAGAACACGAACGAGGATCTGGATTTCTCCATCACGATCATTCTGCAGGCTGCAGCCGAGGAGGATGAACAATGACACGTTCCTTTACGACCCGCGAAAAAATCCTTCTTGTCGTCCTGGCGTTTCTGGTCATCGGCATCGGCTACTTCAAGCTGCTGCTCGAGCCCATCAACGACCAGATCACGGAGTATCAGCTGAATATGGAGGCCGAGGAAAGCGAGATCATCTCCAACACCGCCATTCTCAACCGTATGCAGAGGATGCAGGAGGAGCTTCAGACGATCTACGCCTCGGGCGACGCAAAGCCCCTGCCGTCCTATGACAACTCCGACCGCATGCTGGTGGAGCTGAATACCATCCTGTCCAGAGCGTCGGACTATTCACTGAATTTCGGAACGCCGGCGGCACTTGCCGACAGCACCTACATCGTGCGCCGTCCGATTTCGCTGGAGTTTACGGCAGACAGCTACGAAACCGCCCGCGGCATCATCGACGATCTGCATGACAGCGACAACATCAACCAGATATCCGATCTCTCCATCGTCTTCGGCGACCGTGGGGACATCCGGGTGGAGCTGGATATTGCCTATTTTGAGCTAAACGACTGATTTTTCATATGCAGCGTGACCGGAACCTGCGGATTTTGGGGTCCCGGTTTTCTGCTATTCATATTTGCCCCGTACAGCGCTCGCTGCTTTACCGGTTTTGGAGGAAGATCTGAATGACACGTCGAAAAGGGTTTTCGGCAAAAAGGAGCCGCGCAGGCTTTACCATACTGGAAATCATCATAGCGGTAGCCGTGCTGGTAGCCCTGCTCGCGGTGGGCATGGTGTCCGTCGCGGAGGCCAGAAAGAAGCTGCGCCAGCAGGAGCTCGACCAGAAGGCCGAGACCATCTACACCAGCGCCCAGTGGCGTCTGGTGGAGCTGCGCGCCGCGGGCTATGAGAGCCTGTACCAGGACAGCGCGGAGGGCGTCACGAAGCTTGGAATGATTCCCTGCGACGCGGACGAAACGACGGCACTGACATCGGATACCCTGTACTACGTGGCGTCCTCGGCAGACGGAGAGGCTATTGGCAGCGCCGCCTCCACCGTCATGCCCGCGGGACTGGTCGACGAGGAGCTGCGCGGCGGTCAGTGGCATATCGAGTACGACCCCGAAAGCGGCTCCGTGTACGGCGTGTTCTACTCCGAGGAGGGCGACATCCCGAGCGATCTGTCCGAGCTTGACCTTCTGCGCATGAAGGAAAGACGCCTGAAGAGGGGCGCGACCGTCGGCTACTACGGCGGCGATCTGACGCAGGTTGAGTCCACGGACACCCTTTTCCCCGGCATCACCGTCGAAAACGACGAGGAACTGCGCGTCACCTTCTACTCCAACAATCCCACCGTCGGCGAAAGGCTGACCTTCAAGATCACGCTCGAGGACACGGCGGGCAACAAATACGAGCGCACGGTGGAGCATCAGAACCTGGATCAGGTCACGACCCGCACCTACCGCTATGTGTGGACGCTGGACAGCCTGAAGTCCGAGGCTCAGCGCTTCTATGAGCAGACGGAGCATAAGCTCCTGTGCGGCACGGATCTGAAGATCACGCTGACCGTGGAAAGCTCCGATTCCCTGGTCGATGCGGAAACCGTCGACCGCACGACAAACAGCCTCTTTGAGCACCGCAGCGGCGTGTCACAGGACACGGCGGTCATCTCCTATGCGCGTCATCTGCAGAATCTGGACTCCGGCTCCCATGTGACGGACAAAATCACGAAGGCCGTCCAGATCAGCGATATCTCCTTTGAGGACGACACCAACAGCGACCGCGACTGGTACTCCCTGTACGGAGACACCTTCACGGCGATTGAAAACGACAATCTCGTGTCCTATGACGGAAAATCCGACATCACGGGCACCGGGCTCACGACCTCCATCTACTCGCTGCATGTCCCGAATGCCGAAGGAGCGGCTGATGCGGGACTCTTCGCGACCTTCGGAGGCAGAATTGCAAACGTCACCCTGACCGGTACGCGCATCGATGCGGGCACCAATGTCGGCGCGCTCATCGGACGCGCGGACAAGGACGTGACGATCGAGAGCTGCCGCGTGTACCTGAGCGCCCAGCAGGGCGATCTGGAGGGCATCACGCCCGTGAAGGAAGCGGGCAGCGTCACCCCGTGGCTCTCCGGCAGCACCGTCGGCGGCCTCATCGGACGCTCCGAGGGCTCGGTCACGATGGAGAACTCCTTCGCAGCGGTCGCCGCAGAGGGCGCGCAGGGTCGCCTCCATGTGCGGCTTGATGATGAA
>CAVGLF010000074.1:3930-7414 GCA_963630045.1 Butyricicoccaceae bacterium
TCCTGCGCACCCTGGTGTTCCAGTGTGCTGCCATTCTTCTGCTACCCGCGCTGTGGGGGATCGACGGCGTATGGATCGCGGTGGTCGCCGCAGAGGGCACGGCCGCAGCCGGAGGACTGATCGGTCAGGCTGTGGGGCAGGTCAGCGCGAAGAATGTTTACGCGGACTGCTACCTGAAGGCTCCCGTCACGGGCGGCCTCATGGGCGGAACTCTTGGCTCGGTCACGCTGGAAAACTTCTACGCCGTGGGCTACCAGACGGCGGGCACTGCAGCTGCGGGCATCACGCCCGGCGCGGTTGCCTCTGCCAGGAACGGCTACACGGCCGTCGCCTTCACCGTTGAGGGGGAGCGCGAGGGTCTTTCGACTGCAGCCTCCGGCACCATGACGAATGTCTACTATCTCTCGGGCGGCAATAAGCTTGCAGGCTCGGAGCAGCTGAGCTATGACGATCTGACGAAGCAGGGCGTGGAGAAGCTCGGAAGCGCGTTCACGTCCAGCTCCGGCAGCGCGTCCTATCCGTATAACCTTATGGCGCAGGGACTTTCCACCTATTCGTATCCGAGACTTTCGTCCCTTGACCACTACGGAGACTGGCAGGCGGAGTTTGAATCCGGCGCGCTCGTCTACTACGAGGTCTACTCCGACGGCACCTACGCCTTCGAGGGCGCGAACGTCTCCACGCTGAAAAACGACCTTGAGGTGGTCGGCGACGGCTACGCGCTGGCCTATACCGAGGACAAAAAGCCCGCCGCAGAGGGCGAGATCGGGGTTACGCTCGGCACATCCGTGACGACATTCAATGCCGGAGAGGCGCACGAAGCCGCCGACGAGAAGGGCACGAAGTACTACCTCGTCTCCCTTCCGAAGGAGATCGTCAACCCCGCGCTTGACGATTCGGCGTCCGGATTCTATCAGAAAATCACGGTAAACGATGCCGAGGGCGAGGCGGAGTTCTACTTCAACCCCTATTTCGCGAAAACCGTCACGGTCAACGACTCCACCCCGAAGGCGCCCGCCGCGATCTACGTCCGCACGGCGCGTCAGCTCTACGGCATGAGCCTCTATTACGGAAAATACGCCGACGACACGGCCTTAAGCGTCTACGAGCAGGAGCTCGATATCGATTACACGACCTATCAGTGGGATCTGTACTCTTCGCAGACGGATGTCTCCGAGCAGGCTCCCATCGATGCCGCGCAGGGCTTCGTCACGACCTACAACGGCGGCTATCACACCATCGAGGGGCTCTCCATCGGCGCCGATGTTCAGGATCTGGGACTCTTCGGCACGATTGCGAAGAGCGGCACCGTGCGCAATGTCTTCCTCACGGGACGCGTGGGCACGGAGACGATTACCCGAAAGACTCAGAACGATCAGAACGCCGTATCCGGCAGCCGCAATTCGTCCCAGGTGGGCGCGCTTGCGGGTGTCAATTACGGTACGATCACGAACTGCGCCGTAAGCGGGTACTCCATGACCTATTACGGCTATAACTCCAACGTTGTCGCCATCGGAGGACTCGTGGGCGAAAACCACGGCACCATCAGCCGCTGCTCCGCCGATACGGCGAGCATGAAGCTGACCAGCAACCGCGCGTATGCCTATGCGGGCGGCTTCGCGGGACGCAATTCCGGCGTCATCACCTCCTGCTATTCCACCGGCGCCATCCGTATGCTCGACTCGCGCAACAGCACGGTCGTCATCGCGGGCTTCATCGGAGATAATGCCAACGGCACGACCCGTCACTGCTACGCGGCCACCGCTCTGACGGCGGCGGGCGACACGGAAAGCTACGGCTTTGCGCGCATCGGCGGCGCCGTGGCGAACTGCCGCTATCTGGACGGCGGTACGTTCTCCTACTTAGGCGAGCTCTATGCCTACAACACCTCCACCAACGAATTCGCCGAGAATGCCGCCGGTACGAAGGCCTCCGGCGACGAGCTGAAGAGCGCCGGCATGACGGGCTTTGCCCGTGCGCAGGATTCGCTGAACCACGATGAGACGAACCCCGCGGGCAGCTTCCCCTATCCCGCGACGGTGCAGAGCACCGGGGGAATCGTCCACTACGGCAACTGGCCGGTGGAGGAGGACATCGGCGCGGTCGGCGTCTTCTACTGGGAGTACGAAAGCTACGGCTCGAACTCCGGCTACCACTTCAGCTACATCGGCGTGAACGACGATGAGACCTTCTCCGGAAACTCCCTGTGCACGGAGCACGACGACGGCGGCGTCATCACGTCCTACGGCTACGGCTACTTCTACGCCTCATCGTCCGAAAAGGCTCCCACCATTGAGAGCGAAAACTGCTCGCTTGGCACGGCGAATGCGGCGGCCGGGAATGCGCTCCGGGCGCAGATGCCGGGCTACACCTTCGTCGCCTATACGACGGGGGATAGCGGACTTCATACCACGACCTTCACGCGCAACGCGGAGTGGAAGATCAGCTACTACGTAAAAACCGAGCCGGGTACGACGGATGACGTTACCTACACCTTCTCCGTCTGCCCCTTCTTCGGCAATGCCATGAGCTACGACGCGCGTCAGCTCTCGACGGAGACGGAGGCGGAGGAGAAGGAGCATACGGAGCCCGGACTCACGGGCAATGAGTATCAGATCCGCGCCGTATCCCAGCTCCAGTACATCAACTGGAACAGCGCCACGCAGAACGCGAGCCACTCCATCACGTCCGGAAACTACAATGCTCAGTCCTCGGATGTCAAATCGAGCAGCTACTGGAGTACGGAGTATTACAGCGTCGGTGAGCGCTACCCCTACCTGCTCTACGGCGCTACGGGCAGCATCCCGACCAAGGAGATCTCGCTGTACTGGGTGCAGAGCCACGACGTGGACGCCTATTATGAAAACGGCAGCGCGAACTTTACCCCCATCGGCAGCATGTACGACTATGATAATGTATCCGATGGCAACTATTCAAATCCCTATATCGCATTCTTCCCGTACAGCCTCGACGGACAGTCGTATATCATCCGCAATATCCAGATCAACTCCACGAACCAGTGCATCGGCCTTTTCGGGGTTACATCAGGCGCGAAGCTGCAGAACATTGTCATGTACTCGGATCGCGGCAATCAGATTGTTAACGAAGTAGGCGGTTCAAGCTGGTACACCATGGGCGGTCTGGTCGGACTGGCCGGCAGCCGAAAATCGGGTGTGTTCGCTGAGACCGACAGCTACTTCAAAAACTGCACGGTTTCGGGATACACCATCATCGACCGGCGAGGCACGAACGCACCCGGATGGGGCGGCGCGAACGTCGGCGGTCTGGTCGGTATGACCAATATGGATATCACGAACTGCAGCACGGTCAATGATATTGAAATCCGTGTCGGGTACTATTCGAACGGATGGATGAATACACGTATTGGCGGCATCGCGGGTGTCTGCCGCGCTACCATCAATTCCTGCTACGCGGGTGGCTCGATTAAGAGCTATGTCACGGAGGGTGATACCGGTTATTACAC
>CAVGLF010000074.1:7424-10060 GCA_963630045.1 Butyricicoccaceae bacterium
CTTCTGGGTCGGCGGCATCACGGGCGGTATTGTCGTACGCAATGCGGGCGATCTGGCAACGCTTGTGGGTTATGTCGACCGTTCGCTGACCGTGGTTAACTGCTACAGCTATGTTGATATGCCCGAAACAGGCAAGAATCATGTACGCGCTTCCATGTCCATCGCGTTAAACGGCGAAATGCTGGCTCCGAGCGGCTGGTTTGGTGACAGCAGCGTCACCGCCCGTATCGCGCGAATCTACAACTGCTACGCGCTGAAGGATGCCGTTGCCAATACGCTCGACTATAAGAATTTCGCCAATTATACGAGCTTCAACGGCACGAATATCAACACGCTGCAAAATGATTCAAATCGCGCGGTGCTTGTGTACAATGACTCGAGCATGTACGTTACCTATGATGAGCTGCAGGAAATGCTGGGAAAACTGAACTCAAGCGTCACTGCCTCATATGATTACGGCTCCAACGCCTCGTACTGGACTAATACCACCTTCACCGCCTCCGGCAGCTTTGCCGCCGTCAGCTCGACCGAGCACGGCGTGTCCATCACGGGTAAGTACAGCTACCCCGGAGATGACGCGGAGCTGCAGGGACTCAACTACCCCTTCCCGACGGTGCTGACGCAGAAGGACGTCTTCGGCAATACGGTCAACGTCCACTACGGCGCGTGGCCGAAGTACGGCATCTACTGGGAGGAGACCTCCGCGGAGCTCGACCTCTACGCAAACCGCAGGACGGACGAGACTACGGGCGAGGTGCTGCCCCTTCTCGAGCTGAAGCTCAGAGTATATGGCAGTACGAACCTTCAGCTGGACGAAAGCTGCATCACGCTCTGCGATGACGAGGGCAACCCGCTTCCCGGGGATTCGCTCCCGCTGCAGGTGTACCGCATCTCCTCCTACCAGACCGACAGCGAGGGCGGCTACTACACCGTAACCTTCCTCGGACTCCGGGAGGGCACGGCCTTTGTCCGCGCTCAGCTCGGCGAAAAGACCTCGGAGACGATGATCACCGTCAAGGGCGAGCTGTCCTTTAAGACGTCCGAGACCAATCTCACGCTTGAGGCGGGCGAAGAGCAGACGGTCAGTCTCTGGTTCGTCATCACGGCGGAGGATGGCTCAGAGCAGACGATTCAGCCCGAAGCCAACCGTCTTTCCTGGACGGTTACCATCCGCAGCGGCGAAAACGCGCTCATCTGCGGCAACGACAGCGTAACCTATGATCCTCTGACGGGCATCCTGAGCCTCGGCATCAAGGGCGCGCTGCTCGACTCCCTTCAGGATGAGGAGGGTCATGTCTCCATCGAGTGTACCTATAAGTACGGGAACGGCGAGACGGAGCAGCTGACGGCTCAGGCGAACATCCTGACCGTAACGCTGGCGCCGGACTTCGCGGCCTTCCGTTATTCCGATACCCTGAGCGGTACCCGCTACTGGAAGGCGGGAGACAGCGCAAACCGCCCCATCGAAAGCATGGGCGCAGCGTTTACGCAAGACGGCGTCTACCTGCGCAGCCGCTACACGGGAATCCCCGCGCCGACAGCGTCCAGCTTTACGCTTACGGTGGACGGCATGACCTATTACCCCGATGCGTACGGCACCTTTACCGATGCCGCGGGAGAGACAATCGCGCAGCTTACGCTGGGCGCGGAAATCTCTCTTGGAAATGACGCGTACTACTATCCCGTTGCGCTTACGGGCTATGCACAGGAGGACGACGGAACGCTTTCGGTGAGCCTCGGAAGCGAGACCTGCTCCGTACAGATTCCGGGCGTACCTCCGGCAGACCCGGGGACTCTGACGATTGCCGCCGCGCCCGATACCCTTGACATGGGTGAGAGCACGGTGCATACCGTCACGGCGCAGCTTTTTGACGGCTCGGGGCAGCTGATTACGGCGTCCCAAGACAGATTCAGCTGGAGCATTTCGGGCAGTCTGACCCTGCAGGGCGCGGAGTATGATGCCGATACAGGCACCTGGACGCTGACGCTTGCAGGCTTCGGCACGGCGGCGGGCTTCACGGACGTGACGGATACCGTCACGCTCACCTGCGCCTACCGCTACGGCAAAAAGGACATCTACACCCGCGAGGCATCGGCGGTCATCACGACCGTGACGCATGCGGATTCCTACGCCGTACTTAAGTACGAAAGCTCCGTCTGCGGATACCGCTATACGCAGGACGGCACCGCGAACGCGCTCACGCAGTCCGAGCTGTCCGTCTTCTCGGGTAACGGATTCTATACGAACAAACCCGAAAGCGGCTGGGCAGACCCGCAAAGCTATACGCTGACGGTGAACGGCACGGAGTACCGCGCGAATGCCGAAGGCAGCTTCACGGATCCGGCAACGGGGAACTTCATCGCGGCCATCACCGTTACCGCGCACAGCGCGGATGCCGAGGGCACCACGTACTATGCAATCACGCTCACGGGCTACGCGCAAGTCTCGAACGCGGCGCTGAGCGTTACCGTATCGGGACAGACGCTCACGGTCACCGTCCCCGGCGTCACGCCCGTCACTCCGACCGAACCGACCGAACCGACAACCCCGACCACGCCCACCGACCCGGCAACTCCGACTGAGCCGACCGACCCGACTGACCCCACCGACCCGACTGAGCCGACTGACCCGACCG
>CAVGLF010000075.1:0-10042 GCA_963630045.1 Butyricicoccaceae bacterium
GGTGTACTCTCCGTCGTAGAGAAGCTCGGCCGAGCCGTCATAGCGGTAGACGGACAGTCCGCAGGTGGGATTGGCTCCGAGCCGCCAGCCGATGACGAGCATCTTCTGCCGGGAGGCACCCATCTGCGGGTAAAGCACGGTATCGATGGAATCGCCGACGCCGGTCAGACAGGCGGCGAGCTCATAGGTCTTATCGGCGTAGCGGTAGATATAGACCTGCGGAACGCTGGACTCGTTCTCACGCGCCACGGCAAAGACCAGAGCCTCGTCCGTACCGTCCGCATCGAGGTCAACCATCTGCACGGAGGCGCGATCCGTGCCGGACAGGGGCGCGGAGAGACTGACGCCGGAGGAGAGCAGATCATCGATTTCGTTCTGAACGAGCCTGTGCTGAGCGGGAAGCTCCGGCAGGCACAGAAGATCGTCTCCGTTGACGGAGCAGCCGGTCAGAACGCAGAGAAGCAGTATCAGAAGTGCCGGTATTCCCCGTTTCATACGTCTGTCCTGAGCCTCCTCTCGCTTTGCGGAAAAGATATTCCATATCATTATACCACGAATGGCCGCACAAGAAAAGAGGGACGGCGCACAAATTTCAGCGCACCGTCCGCTCTCCGAAAAAAAGAATGCCGTATGTACAGGGTTTCACCGTGATGTAAGGAAAGCTCCGATGAGTCCCCCGCGCATCAGCGCTTGAGGCCGATGTAGGAGCAGGGCATGCCGATGAAGCCCGCCTGCACGAAGTCCTCGATGTTGTGGCGGATGATGTAATCCATATAGGAGACCGTGAGCTTGGCCGAGAGAAGATAGCCCGCCGCATTGAGATGTCCTCCGCAGTAGAATCTGCGGCGGTACAGCGCGTCGTGCGGGACGCTGTAGCGGTTAAAGTCGATCAGATAGGTATTGTCAAACAGCGGAACGATGGCACGGACGCAGTCGGTGATTAGCTTTAAGGCCTCGGCACCTTCAGGATCGCTCTCCGCGTCGTTCTGAGGAGGCGTCACGAGGAAGAAGCGCGCATTGGGCTCAATTTCCAGATAGCGCTGGATGATCTGGGCGTAATAGCCCATGAAGGTCTTTCCGTTCTTCCGCCAATCCTCCAGGCAGATATCGTCCACGGAGCCCGGCTCCTGATGCTGCCCACAGATGTCGTTGATGCCCAGAGCGATGATATAGGCCTGGCAGCGTTTATCCGGATTCCAGAAATCGTTTTCCTCGGCGAAGCTGTCGCAGTAGCACGAGGCCGTCATGCCGCCGCGAGAGAAATTCAGAGCGGTGCATCCCGCCATACGCGCCAGGTACTGTCCCCACGAGTAATCAAAGCAGTCATGATAACCACGGTTGCCCTCGGCATCCAGGGATTCAAACTCGCCGGAGGCGAGACTGTCGCCGACACAGGCGATGCGGCGGAAAATTCCGCAGAAGCCGCCGTCCGAGACGGGATGATCCAGCGGCTGCTCTGAGGGATCGACTGAGAAGAAGCGTTCGAGTTCCATAGAGAATAAACCTCCTGCATAATTTCGCGGCAGCACCGCGTATTGATGTGATACTGTATAAACGATCAGAATGCTTTATTGCAGCTCAAGGATTTCCTTCTTTTTTGCGTCAAACTCATCCTGGGACAGAATGCCTTCATCAACAAGCTGCTTCAGCTTGCGCAGCGTTTCGATCTTCTCATCACACGAAATCTGCGCACATTCCGCCTCTTTTGCAGGCTTTTCACGTCTGATCCGGTTCAGCATGTTCCTCCCTTTTTAAGCTGTGGCTCACACCACAGTACCATCATGGATCAAGTGTAGCACAGATCCCGGGCAAAAGCAAGGCTTGAAATGTTAGGCATAAAGCGTAACCTGGCAAATTCGCTTTCGGGAAAGCGGTTTCCGGCTCACAAAAAAGCCTATGCCCCTTTCCCGTTTGAAGCCTGTTTTGCGGAGCTTTTATGCGGGAAAGGGGCATAGGAAAGAGGATATATAAGGGAGGAGCTTACAGGAGAGAGAAGGTTACGCGCGCATCATGCAGGATGTAGAGGGAGCCGCAGACCAGAATCACGTCGCCGGGAGCGGCGAGCTCCATGGCGATGCGGCAGGCCTTGGAAATCTCCGCATTCCAGTTGACGCTGGGACAGAGTCCCTTGGCAGCGTTGGCCACGTCGCGCGCGGGCAGGGCACGGGGGATAAGGCTCTGCGTGCCGATGAAGACGGAGCTGCGGCGGGCAATCTCATGGATACAGTACTCCGTATTCTTATCCGCGCACATGCCCATGACGGTGATGATGCGCCGACCCGAAAGATACTCATCGATCGTGTGCGCAACGGCATCCGCGCCTCCGGGGTTGTGTCCTCCGTCCAGAAGGATGAGGGGCTGGCGGCGGATGATCTCCAGACGTCCGGGAAAGCGGGTGGAGGCGATGCCGCTGCGGATGTTTTCATCGGAAATCGTCCAGCCGCGCTCGCGCAGCGCAAGCGCCGTGAAATACGCGGTGACGGCGTTCTGAATCTGATGCGACCCGGTCATGGAAACGGTCAGAGGGAAGTAATCGTACTCCACCTTTGACTCGCCGAGCACGGAGGACATGAGATCGAGCTTGTCCGCATCGGGAACATGCAGCCGCACGCCCTTTTCCGCGCAGACGCTGCGCAGTACGGCAAGAGCCGCGGAATCCTGCCCGTAGCAGGTTACGGCATCGCATCCGGGCTTGATAATGCCGGCTTTGTCCCGGGCGATTTCCGCCGTCGTAGAGCCGAGGAGCTTCGTATGATCCAGCGAAACGGGCGTAAAGACGGCAGCCTCCGGCGCATCGATGATGTTGGTGCAGTCCAGTCTGCCGCCCAGTCCGACCTCAAGTGCCACGATGTCGCAGCCGGAGTGTGCAAACCAGTTGAAGGCCAGCGCCGTCACCAGCTCGAACTCCGTCGGATGCGTGTGCCCCTGCTCGCGAATGGTGCGGATGGCGGGGATGAGGCGCTCAAGCTCCTCGCAGAGCGCCTCGTGGGGGATCATCTCACCCGAAACCTGGATGCGTTCGCGAAAATCGTCCACATAGGGGGAAAGGAAGAGTCCCGTGCGGTAGCCTGCATCCCGAAGGATGTTCGCGATCATCGTCGTGGTGCTGCCCTTTCCGTTTGTGCCGGTGACGTGGACGAATCTGACGGATTTCTGCGGATTCCCGCAGGCCTCCATCAGCGCGCGGATGCGCGTAAGCCCGGGCTTGGAGCCGAAGTTGCGGGTCGAATGGATGTAGGCAAGAGCTTCTTCGTAGGTCATGGGAAACGATCCTTACTGTCCGAGCTTCGCGAGGCTGTCGCGGAGCTTTTCGACAAGCGCACGGTTCTTTTCCAGACGTTCACGCTCCATGGCAATGACGTTTTCCGGTGCCTTGGAGGTGAATCCCGGATTGTTCAGCTTGTTTTCAACGGAAGCCAGCTGTCCCTCGGCCTTCTTGAGCTCCTTCTGCAGACGGGCACGCTCGGCAGACAGATCGACGAGCTCGGCCAGCGGCAGGTAGAGCGTGGCGGCATCGGTGACGATGGAGACGAGTCCAGTCGTGTCGGCGGGTGCCTCGACCGTTGCGGTCAGACCGGAGGCATAGGCCAGACGGCGGATGTAGGCCTCACCGCGCAGGTAGAGCTCGGGCTCATGGCTCTGTACGGTCAGATGAGCCAGCTTCGACGGGGCGATGTTCATCTCCGCGCGGCGGTTGCGGATGGCGCGGATGGCGGACATCAGCTTCTCCATGTCGCGTTCCTCGGAGGCGAACTCCAGCGCGCTGCTGTATTCCGGCCATGCGGAGACCATGATGGACGGAGCGTTCTCCTCATGCGGCAGCGCGGTCCAGATCTCGTCGGTGATGAAAGGCATGAACGGATGCAGCAGCTTGAGCGTGCGGGAGAGGACGTAAACCAGCACGCGCTGCGCCTGCTCGGACGCTTCTCCGCCCTCGCGCAGACGGGACTTCGCAAGCTCGATGTACCAGTCGCAGAAATCATCCCAGATGAAATCATAGAGGTTCTGCGCGGCTACGCCGAGCTCAAAGCTTTCGAGATTGTCGGTGACGTTTTTGACGGTACGGTTGAACTTGGAGAGAATCCACTTGTCCTCAAGCGTAAGCGTCTCGGGCAGACGGTCATCCTCGATGGTCAGATTCATCAGAACGAAGCGTGCGGCGTTCCAGATCTTGTTGGCGAAATTGCGGCTGGACTCGACGCGGTCGTAGATGAAGCGCATGTCGTTGCCGGGGGAGTTGCCCGTGACCAGCGTGAAGCGCAGCGCATCCGCACCGTACTTTTCGACGACCTCGAGCGGGTCGATGCCGTTGCCCAGAGACTTCGACATCTTGCGTCCCTGCGCATCGCGCACCAGACCGTGGATGAGGACGCGGGAGAAGGGCTTCTCATGCATCTGCTCCATGCCGGAGAAGATCATGCGGGCGACCCAGAAGGGGATGATGTCATAACCCGTGACCAGAACGGAGGTGGGGTAGAAGTAGTCGAGCTCAGGCGTCTTATCCGGCCATCCCAGCGTGGAGAACGGCCACAGGGCGGAGGAGAACCAGGTATCCAGAACGTCCTCATCCTGATGCACATGATGGGAGCCGCACTTGGGGCAGACGGTGACGTCTTCGCGGGAGACGGTCATCTCTCCGCAGTCATCGCAGTAGAAGGCGGGAATGCGGTGACCCCACCAGAGCTGACGGGAGATGCACCAGTCGCGCAGGTTTTCCATCCAGTGGATGTAGTTTTTGGAGAAGCGATCCGGGACGAACTGAAGCTCGCCGGACTTGACAACGTCAATCGCCGGGCCGCACAGGGGCTGCATGCGTACGAACCACTGCTTGGAGGCAATGGGCTCGACCGTGGTATGGCAGCGGTAGCAGGTGCCGACGTTGTGGACATGGGGCTCGATTTTAACGAGGAAGCCCTGCTCCTCGAGATCTGCGACGATAGCGCGGCGCGCCTCATAGCGCTCCATTCCGTTGTACTTGCCGCCGTTGATGATCTTGGCATCTCCGTCAAGGATGAGGATCTCGGGAAGGCTGTGGCGCTTTCCGACCTCGAAGTCATTGGGGTCATGGCAGGGCGTGATCTTCACGCAGCCCGTGCCGAACTCACGGTCGACGTACTCGTCCGCGATGACGGGGATCTCGCGGCCGACGAGCGGCAGAATCAGGGTCTTTCCGACCAGATGGGTATAGCGCTCGTCCTCGGGATTGACGGCAACGGCGGTATCGCCCAAAAGGGTTTCCGGACGCGTCGTGGCGATGACGACGTACTCATCGGAGTCCTTGACGGGGTAGCGGATGTGCCAGAAATTGCCGGGCTGCTCCTCGTACTCGACCTCGGCGTCGGACAGAGCCGTCGTGCAGCGCGGGCACCAGTTGATGATGCGGTTTCCGCGGTAAATAAGCCCCTTTTCATAGAGGTTGACGAAGACCTCGCGGACAGCCTTGGAGCAGCCCTCGTCCATCGTGAAGCGCTCGCGGCGCCAGTCGCAGGAGGAGCCAAGCGACTTCAGCTGCTCGATGATGCGGCTGCCGTACTTGTTCTTCCAGTCCCAGACGCGCTCAAGGAACGCTTCGCGTCCGAGATCGAAGCGGGTCTTGCCCTCCTTGCGCAGTTCGGCCTCAACCTTGATCTGCGTGGCAATGCCGGCATGGTCGGTGCCGGGCAGCCAGAGCGCGGAGTAGCCCTGCATGCGCTTGGTGCGGATGAGGACATCCTGCAGCGTTTCGTCAAGGGCATGTCCCATGTGGAGCTGTCCCGTGACATTGGGCGGGGGAATGACGATGGTAAAGGGCTTCTTATCCGGGTCGATTTCCGCATTGAAGAAGCCGGATTCCTCCCAGTGACGATAGAGCTTCTTCTCGGTAGACTGCGGCTCATAGGTTTTCGGCAGTTCCTGTTTCATGTGTACCTCCTGTAGGATGACGAATATCATCGAAAAGTATGCATCGGAAAGACGTGAGAAAAAACGCGTGCGGCGGGGCGCTCATGCCGCGGCGAAAAGGGGAGGGGAGATTTCAGGCGCACAGGGGAAAATGGGAAAATAAAAAACGCCTTCGCTCTGCTCATCACAGGGCGAAGGCGCAAGCCTCCGTGGTACCACCTGAATTGGACGGCGTCATGAAAAGACGCGCGTTCCCGCTCATGAAAGGCACAATCCATGCCTCCGCACCCGTATAACGGCGGGTCAGCCCGGTAAAGTCTACTGACGCTTTTTGCCGTGGCAAAAGCGCGTTGGAGTTTACGGCTCAGGGGCTACGTTCGGATCCGGCGGCATGAGCGATCGCAGCACAAAGTCGCTCTTCTCTGGAATGCCGGCACAAAAAGGAAAGATCTTACTCCTCCCCGTCAACGCCATAATGCTTCTTATATTCACATGTACGGATGTGAGTATACCGCATCCCGTGCCTTCTGTCAAGAGCTTTTTTCGACAGAAAAGGCAGAATCCGTCAAAAAACGGGGGAGCGGCTTTTTTGGGGGCAGAAGGATGCGAAGCCTTCACAGGACTTACGCTTTGGGCTCCTCTGCTGCGGAGGCGCGGCGTGCCTCGACGCTTCGGTCGAATTCGTCCGGCTCGTCGTAATCCGCGAGCAGGACATTCACGATCTCCTTATAGATGGTCTCCGCATGATCTCGGAAGTTGCGGGTGAACAGCTTACCCTGCTCCTCGTCGAGCACCATGAGCTCGAAGCCGAATACGGGGACGTCGTCATCCATGAAGGCCATTTTGACCGCTTTCGTGCCGTCCTTGCGCGTGACGATATCCGTCTTGATGGAGGCATCCCTTCGAATGGCCCGGACGACGCGGGCAGCCGAACGTCTCGCGGCCTCGCGGACCGGCGTGGGCAGCTCCTTTTCAAAAACCTCGGACGTGGCGCGTCCCTTATAGGTCAGCGTATAGTAGAATTCGTCGCCGACACGTTCCTCCCGGATGTGGCCGGACGTGACGAGCTCCGCTGCGGCATCTGCAAACTCAAAATACCCGAAGGCGCTGTCGCACATGGTCATGTCGGCCAGACTGGCCATGGTGACCGGCTCGTCGAGAAAGGTCATGCAGTACAGAATCAGAAATTTGACGTCATCCTTTTCGTGGATAAAGCCGACGCGTCTCATGAGGCGCCTCCCTTTGGCTCACAGAATCTGTTCATGAGCCTCTGCTCCGGGAAAGCGGTCCAGAAGGGTACGCAGCTCGTCGGTTTCCTGACGAAGAGCCGCATATCGGGTGCCGCTGGCAGACAGCTCAGAGTAAATGGCGCGTGAAATGTCATCGATGTGGGAAGACAGCTCGTCAAGCGAGGAACGCAGCACGGCGGCCTTTTGCGCAAGCTCATCGTGTAAAGCGGAGACTCTGTCCTGAGCCTCGACCTCGATGGCGCGGGCGCGGCGGTGAGCCTCCTCTTCGATCTGACAGAGGCGGTTCTTTTCGAGCTCATACTCCCGCAGCTTTTCCTCAAGCCGCTCCCGGGTATGCTCGGACTCCTCAAGCCTCGCCATAAGCTCCTGAGGATCTGCTTCCGCAAGCCCGGCCGCGTCACAAGACTCCCCGGACTCCTCCGAAAGCCTGAGCGCATCGACGGCTTCTGAGGGAAGCTCCCCGGGGGACTCGGATGCTGCGGGCTGTCCTGCCTCCAGATCGGCTATACGGAGCCGCAAAAGCTCGTTTTCGGAGCGCAAAGCCTCATTTTCCGACGCGGCGACGCCTGCATCCTGAGATGCGCGGGAACGCGCCAGATCCGTCTCCAGCTCGTGGATACGAGCCGCATAACGCTCGCCTTCCTTGCGCCGCGCACGCTCGAGGCGCTCCAGACAGGAGATCACATCATCCTTGTGGAATCCGAACATGGAGGTGCGAAACTGTTTCTCATATTCGATTTTCGATTCGCCGCCCGTACTCTCGCGACGGTCTTCCATAGGGGCTCACTCCTTTATATGCAGGCAGTTAATCGTATTATACCGCAACTCCCGGAAAATGTAAAGAGAAAATGAAATTCATGGAGAATCGGAGAAAAACGGAGAATTCGAACGCATGCGATGGAGCGGGGGAGATATACGAAAATCACGGCCTGTGCACAAGGTTGCGCTTTAGCGTGGTAAAGTGTTATAATGGCACAGCAACAAAAAGACGCATGCGAAAAGAAAACTCAAGACACAAAAGAGAATGCATGCACCCTAAGGAATCAGGGAAAAAGAAAGGATTTGCAAGGTATGAAGAAGCTTGTCTGCATGGCACTGGCGTTTGCAATGCTCGCGCTCACTCTGGTCGGATGCTCCGGCGCAGGGAAGGCCAACACCACGTTCCGCGTTATGGATGAATCCCTCGAGGCTGAGGAGTACGGTATCGGCTTCCGCAACGAAGACATTGCGCTGGGTATGGCGGTTCAGAATGCGCTGGATGAAATGATTGCCGACGGCACCGCGGCGGAAATCTCCAAGAAGTGGTTCGGCGAGGATCTGCTGTACAAGTCCGATACCTACTGTGAGGATACGACGATTGCGGAGGACGATGATTCCCTCCAGAAGATTCTGGATCGCGGCACCTTCATTCTGGGACTGGATGACAGCTTCCCGCCGATGGGCTTCCGCGACGAGAACAACAACGTCGTCGGTCTGGATATCGACCTGGCCACCGAGGTCTGCCGCCGCCTGGGCGTTGAGCTGGTCGTACAGCCCATTGACTGGGATTCCAAGGAACTGGAGCTTTCCACGGGCAAGATCGACTGCATCTGGAACGGCATGACCATTACCGATGAGCGCGTGGAGACGATGTTCATCCCGAAGCCCTACATTGCGAACCGTCAGGTTGTCATCGTGGGCGACACCTACAAGGGCGACGGCCTAGCGAGCCTTGAGGGCAAGGTTGTCGGTCTGCAGAAGGGCTCCTCCTCTCTGGAAGCGCTTCAGAAGAATGAAGCGGTGTACAGCTCCGTGAAATCCGTCTCCGAGTATGCCGACAACGTGACGGCGTTCCTCGATCTGAAGGCCGGACGCATCCAGGCTCTTGTCGTGGACGAGGTCGCGGGCCGCTACATCATGGAGAATAACTAAAAAAGCTCCAACGCATAGGGAAAACCCCTTAGATTCGTCCCAGTTTCGGGGATCTGCGGCAATCCCCAAAAACATTGCCGCAAAAACGGGAAAACGAAAATACGCCGGACTTTAAGCGTATTTTCGTTTCTTCGCGTTTATTTTTGAAGGATGCGAGGAGTGCGAAGCTTTGCAGAAATTTGTCGAACTTGCGCGCGTGCTGTCGGACGGCGTCGGATATACGCTGGGTCTGTTTTTCGCGACGCTGATCATGTCCATCCCGCTGGGATTTGTTCTGACCTTCGCCCGCGTGAGCCGCAATCGCGTACTCAGCGGACTCACGGGTGTCTATGTCTGGATTATGCGTGGAACTCCGCTGCTGCTGCAGCTGTATTTCTTCTATTACGGACTGGCGTTCATTCCGGGAGTTCGCAGCTTCCTCGTCATGGATCGCATGACGGCGGCCATCGTAGCCTTTACGCTGAATTACGCGGCCTATTTCTGCGAAATCTTCCGAGGAGGACTCCTCAGCATTGAAAAGGGTCAGTATGAAGCGGCTCAGGTTCTTGGATTTTCCAAGTCCCAGACCTTCTTCCGCATCATCCTTCCGCAGCTCACACGCGTGACGCTTCCCTCCGTGTCCAACGAGGTCATCACCCTTGTCAAGGATACGGCGCTTGTGACGGCCATCGGCGTGACGGAAATTCTGTACTTTGCCAAGAGTGCGGTCAACCGCATGGTCGATGCCTCGGCCTACATCGTGGCGGCGCTGTTCTATCTGCTGATGAACTTTGCCGTGACGAAGCTCTTTGACTGGCTCGAAAAGCGTTCGAGCTACATCGACGCGCGCTGAAAACGGGGGGGAACATACGATGGACGACAGAATTATGCTGGAGGTTCGCGGACTCAAGAAGAGCTTCGGCGGGCTGCAGGTGCTCGACGGCATCGATTTCGATGTGCGGGCGGGGGAGACGGTCGCGGTCATAGGCCCCTCGGGCTCGGGCAAGAGCACGATGCTGCGC
>CAVGLF010000076.1:0-10026 GCA_963630045.1 Butyricicoccaceae bacterium
GACTGCCGTGTTCCCGAAGGGTTTTTGTGGTCGGGGGGAACCCCGAACCCCCTTCCTTCGTTCACGGAGGGTGCCCCGAACCCCCTCTTCGCTCACAGTGGGCACCGCCGGGACTGCCGTGTTCCCGAAGGGTTTTCGTGGTCGGGGGGAACCCCCGCCCCCCTTCTTTCGTTTTCCGCCGGTCGGGGGTGCCCCGAACCCCCCCTTCGCCCGCTTCTTCCTTCTTTTTCAGAGCCGGCCTTCGGCCAGTGCCTGCATGTTTGCGGCGGCAGCGGGCAGGAGGATGGGCGCGGTGCGGCCGCGCGGGATGTGCGCGATTTCGTACATCAGGGGTCCTGTGTAGCCGTGACGCTCCAGCGCTTCGAAAATGTCGTTCCAGCGGTTGATGCCGTCGCCCGGGAGACGGTGGCGCTCGTCCAGCACACCTGCCTCGTCCGGCCCGTAGTCCGAGATGTGCAGGGACGCGATGCGGATGCCGCCCTGCGTCAGCGCATCGATGAAGGCGGGGTTTTCCTCACTCAGCGCGTGATTCGTGTCGAAAACGGCACAGGCGCCCGTGCCCTGCAGCAGCTCCGTCATCTCCGCTGAGCCGCGGCACAGGCAGGTGCGCGGCAGATTCTCCACGGCAAGGGCGACGCCGCAGGCGCAGGCCTCCCGCACAAGCTGACAGATGCTCTCGCGGGAGTGCCTGATGCGCTCCGGCCTTTCCTCCTCCGCAATGGGCTCGGCCGAAGGATGCAGCACGACCACCCGCGCTCCGGCCTCTGCCGCAGCCCGGATCAGCGTCCGATGCGTATAGAGCGTGACATCGCGCCATGCACCGTTTACAGACGAGATGTCCAGAAGCCCCGAAAACGGCAGATGCAGCGACCAGATGGCAACTCCCGCGTCCCGGGCCGCACGTCCGATGGCACGCGCGTTTCGCGGGAAATCCAGCTCGTTCATGTAGTGCCGGTACGTGTGCGACAGTTCCACGCAGTCGATGCCCGCGGCGGCGCAGGCATCGAATACCGTGCGGTTCAGCTGCCCGAAATAGCTGGTGGAAAGCCCCTTCTTCAGACTCTGTGCGAATGTCATGCCCTTTCCTCCCCTTTTTGGCTCTGTACGGCCTCTGCGGCGAATTCCGCGAGCTTGTCGCAGATCGGAAGCTTCTGCGGACAGTGGCTTTCACAGCTTCTGCAGCGCACGCAGCTCAGCGCCGCTTCGATATGCGCGGGATTTACGGGACGCGCCGCACCCAGCGCACGGCGGTTCCAGGCGCGGAAGATGTCGGGAATCCGGATTCCCTTGGGACAGGGCTGGCAATAGCCGCAGCCTGTGCAGCCCGTGCGCTCCGCCGCGCGGATATTCTCCCGCACGGCCTCTACGGCGCGGTGCTCGGCCTCGCTGAGGGGCGCGGGGTCTGCGAAAATGCTGAGGTTCTCCGTAAGCTGCGGCATCGCGCTCATTCCGGAAAGGATCGTCATCAGCCCGGGCTTTTCGCAGAGCCAGCGGAAGGCATAGGAGGCGTTGGAGCCTCCGAGGGCGCGAAACGGCGCGCTGATGCGCTCCGGCAGGTCGGAGAGCAGGCCGCCCTTCTGCGGCTCCATGATGATGACCGGCAGATTGCGCCTCCGCAGCTCCGTATATCCCTCCAGCCCCGGGCGATCCTTTTCGTCCAGAAAGTTCAGCTGAATCTGCACGAACTCCCACGGGAAGGAATCGAGGATTTTCACGAGGCAGTCACGGGAATCGTGGATGGAAAAGCCGATATGACGCACCAGTCCCCGCTCCTTCTTCTCCTGCACCCACTCCAGGGCGCCGAAGCGGACAGCCTTCTCCCATGCCTCGGCATTCATCGCATGCAGCAGATAGCAGTCGATGTATTCCGTCCCGAGGTTTTCCATGGAGGCGCAAAAGACCTTCTCCATATCCTCCGCACACCCGACCTTCCAGAAGGGCAGCTTATCCGCAATCATGTAGCTTTCGCGGGGATAGCCGGACGCCCGAAGCGCCTCGCTGAGCGCACGCTCATTGGCCCCGTCTCCGTAGGCGTACGCCGTATCGAAGTAATTGACGCCGTGGTCGAGCGCGGTGCGGATCAGCGCATTCGTGGCCTCCTGATCCGTGACTCCGTCCTTCTGCGGGAACCGCATCGCTCCGAAGCCGAGCAGGGATACCGGGCGATCGAAATACCTGTGAGTCAGCATAATATTCTCCTTCGTTTACAATTAAACAGTACACCATCCATCGTTCATTATAGCACATACCGCCCGCTCTTTCAAGCAGCGGGCGGCGCTCCTCCGCGAGTCTGTTTTTTCCCCGGGGCTTTTTCTCACTGCCCTCTTGCGTACTTCAGCCCGGCTGCTGCCGGCCTTCCCTCCCGAAGCGTACGCGGCAGGTCGAGGATTCTCTGGTTGCGGGAGCCGCGGAAGCGCAGGCGCAGGTCCTTTTCGTCCTCGCGGAACTCTCCGTCGACCAGAACGTCGATGCCTTCAAGCAGCGCGTCCGTATATTCCGTATGATACGCACCGCCCGGCAGGAGATCCCGCTCCAGCGTGCAGCCCGTGTAGCACCAGACGGTCTTTCCCGGGCAGGCCTCGCGCACCCGGCGCACAAGGCCGTATACCGCAGGCTGATTCTCCCGCTCCATCGGCTCGCCGCCCAGAAGCGTCAGTCCCGCGATGTACGAGGGCTCAAGCGCGTGCAGAAGCTCCTCCTCGGTCTCCCTTGTGTACTCCTGCCCCGCAGCAAAGTCCCACGTGTCCGGATTGAAGCAGCCGGGGCAGTGCCTGCGGCAGCCGGAGACGAAGAGCGTCACCCGGACGCCGGGCCCGTTTGCGATATCGCATTTTTTGATTTCACAGTAATTCATAACGGTTTCCTTCCGACTCCGCCGTTTCGCGCGGAGCGTTCATGCTTTTCGGAAAAAAGGCTGATTCCCTCCGATTTTTTGCGGGATCGGGAGAGGATCAGCCTTTTTATGCTTATTTTGCGGGAAACGGCTTACAGATGAAGCACGCGGTCGCGGATTTCCTGCGTACGTCCCTGATTCCAGTACTGCGTACCGATGTAGCCGCAGGTGCGGCGCGCAACGTTCATCGTATCCTGATCCTGATTGCCGCACTGCGGGCAGGTCCAGACGAGCTTGCCGTCCTTTTCACGGATCTCGATTTCGCCGTCCCAGCCGCATTTCTGGCAGTAGTCGCTCTTCGTGTTCAGCTCCGCGTAGATGATGTTGTCGTAGATGAAGCGCATCACCTGCAGGACGGCCTCGAGGTTGTTCTGCATGTCCGGCACCTCGACATAGCTGATGGCGCCGCCGGGGGACAGGTGCTGGAACTGCGCCTCGAAGCGCAGCTTCTCGAAGGCATCGATGTGCTCCGTGACATGGACGTGGTAGGAGTTCGTGATGTAGCTCTTGTCCGTCACGCCGGGAATGATGCCGAAGCGCTTCTGCAGGCACTTGGCGAACTTGTACGTCGTGGACTCAAGAGGCGTGCCGTACAGCGAGTAGTCGATGTCCTCCGCGGCCTTCCACTCCGCGCACTTCTTGTTCATGTACTTCATGATGTCCAGCGCGAACGGAGTCGCCTCCGGGTCCGTATGGCTGCGTCCCGTCATGTACTTCACGCACTCGTACAGTCCCGCGTACCCCAGGGAAATCGTGGAGTAGCCGCCGTAGAGGAGGCGGTCGATCTTCTCGCCCTTCCCAAGTCGCGAGAGCGCGCCGTACTGCCACAGAATCGGCGCGGCATCGGAGAGCGTACCCTTCAGGCGGTTATGCCGGTACTGCAGAGCCCGGTGGCACAGCTCCAGTCTCTCCTCGAAGATCTCCCAGAATTTCTCGCGGCTGCCGCCCGAGGAGAGCGCGACATCCGGCAGATTGATCGTCACGACGCCCTGATTGAAGCGTCCGTAGTACTTATGCTGCCCCGGCACATAGTTTCCCGCGTTCGCGATGTTGCCGACGCCCGCATCGGTGAAGCGGTCGGGCGTCAGGAAGGAGCGGCAGCCCATGCAGGTGTAGACGTCGCCCTTCAGCTCGCGCATCTTCTTGGCGGAGATGTAATCGGGCACCATGCGCCGTGCGGTGCAGCGCGCGGCCAGCTCCGTCAGATAGTAATACGGCGTACCCGGCTCGATGTTGTCCTCGTCCAGCGTGTAGATCAGCTTCGGGAACGCGGGCGTGACCCAGACACCCGCTTCGTTCTTCACGCCCTCGTAGCGCTGCAGGAGCGTCTCCTCGATGATGAGCGCGAGGTCGTGCTTCTCCTGCTCGTTTTTCGCCTCTCCCAGGTACATGAAGACCGTCACGAACGGAGCCTGTCCGTTCGTCGTCAGAAGCGTCACGACCTGGTACTGAATGGTCTGTACACCGCGGCGGATCTCCTCGCGCAGCCGTCCCTCGACGATCTTCGCCAGCTTTTCGGAGTCATGCGGCACGCCCAGCTCGTCCATCTCCGCTTCGACGGAGCGGCGGATCTTCCTGCGCGACACATCGACAAAGGGCGCCAGATGCGCCAGCGAGATCGACTGACCGCCGTACTGGTTCGAGGCGACCTGCGCGATGATCTGCGTGGCGATGTTGCAGGCGGTGGAAAAGCTGTGCGGACGCTCGATGAGCGTGCCCGTGATGACCGTGCCGTTCTGCAGCATGTCCTCGAGATTCACGAGATCGCAGTTGTGCATGTGCTGGGCAAAGTAATCCGAGTCGTGGAAGTGGATGATGCCCTCCTCATGCGCCTCGACGATGTCACGCGGCAGCAGGATGCGGTTGGTGATGTCGCGGGACACCTCACCCGCCATGTAGTCGCGCTGCGTGGAGTTCACAACGGGGTTTTTGTTGGAGTTTTCCTGCTTGGCCTCTTCATTGTTGCACTCGATGAGGCTCAGAATCTTGTCATCCGTCGTATTGGCCTGACGAACAAGCGTGCGGGTATAACGATAGGTGATGTAGTTCTTCGCGACCTCAAACGCACCGTGCGCCATGATCTGATGCTCGACCATGTCCTGCACCTCTTCGACGCTCGGAGAACGTCCGAGCTGCTCGCAGCTCAGGACAACGCTCTGCGCGATGCGCTGAATCTGCATGGGCGTCATGCGGATTCCCTCGTCCACCGTGACGTTCGCCTTCTCGACGGCGCGTATGATTTTCGCAATGTCAAAGTCGGCCTCGGAGCCGTTCCTCTTGATGATCTTCATATCCCGTATTCCCCTTCATGCATTCCCGCATAAGCCCCCGCGGCGCGTTTTCCCGCAAGGGCGGATTATGTTCACTTTTTCCCCAAGACATGGAAAATGAAGGATGAGACACCCTTCACAAATCAGCGTCATCATTATAGCGCATGTCCCGCCCTTTGTCAATATCTAGTTTGTTTTCTTTTTCTGCGGCACCAGATATTGCGTAACGGAAACACACCTTTGTCAACCGGATTATGTCACGAGCCGAACGTGAGTGCTTTTGTGCGGGAGCGCGGTGCTGCCCTTCCCCGCGCGCGGGCGGTCTCTCTCTATATCCCCGTGTCAAGAGGGAAAGGCATGAATAAAGCCATGCTCCGGCACGCGTTCCCCGTCATTCCTGCGCGCCCGGAGTCCTGTCCCGCCCCGCGCCCTATCCGGAATGTTTTGGGGCGTATTCCCCCAAAAGCACATGCTCCGGGCACTCTGTACGGCTGTCCCGTACCCCATTCAGATTCTTTCCCGTCTATTTTTAATACGGGTTCTTTATTCCCTCTGCAGCTGACAGCATCCGGGCCGCAGGCCGTGTCTCCCCAACGGCCGCGCGGCTGCGGTGAGTATCGTACGCCCGGTTCCGTGTGCGAACAATTGTTTATATTATGCCCATGCTCCCGGCAAAAAATATTTTATGGGCCGGCGGCCTTTTTTTGTCCTCCCTCACACAAGGGGGGTGCCTATCCTCTCATTGGGCGTGCGCTGCCCTTTCCAGTGCACGGCGAGCGCCCTCCGCGGCGCTTTCGTCCAGCGCGGCGGTGCTGATGAGCATGCGCAGCTCATCCCCCGGCGCGGGCTCTCCCATGTAGAACTCCGAGAGGAAGGAGCACTCCAGCCCCTCCTCCGCAAGGCTTGCCCGAAGCCGCTCCTGCGTGCAGGGGAAGTCCGCGCAGAGAAGGAAGTGCAGTCCGGAGTCCCGCTCCACGGCCCGGTAGGGAAGGCCTGCGAGCGCCTCCAGGAAGTCGTCCCTTCGCCTGCGGCAGAGCTTGCGTGTGCGGGCGATGTGGCGCTGAAAGTGTCCCTCGCGGATGAACGACGCGAGGATGGCCTGATCGAGTCCTCCGACGGGGCAGGCGAAGAAGCCGAGCCTCTCCTGAAAGTCCCGCGCAAGCTCCCGGGGCAGCACCATATAGCTGATACGCGCCGAGGGCGCAAGGCTCGAGCTGAAGGTGTTCAGATACAGCACACGATCGTCGTGATCGATGGAAAGCATGGGGGGAATCGGCCGCCCCGCGAAGCGGAATTCGCAGTCGTAATCATCCTCGATGATATACCGGCCCCCGCGCCGCGCCCACGCAAGGATTTCCTGCCTCCGCGCCAGAGGCGTGACCTGACCGGAGGGGTAGCTGTGCGACGGCGTGATATGCAGCACATCGGCGCCGGACGCCTCCAGCGCCTGCGTATCGAGTCCGCGTCCGTCCAGCGGAATGGGGATGCATGCGGCGTGATTCACGCGGTAGATGCTGCGGATCTTCGGGAAGCCCGGATCCTCCACTCCGTAGCGGATGTCCGTGCCGAAATAGCGCACGAGGAGACCGTACAGGTACTCCGAGCCCGCGCCGATGACCATCCGTTCGGGGCTGACGCTGAGGCCGCGCTCATCGGACAGATACTGCGCAATGGCCAGACGCAGCTCGGACGAGCCCTGAAACGGCACCGGCTCCAGAAGGGACTCCCGCCGCTGCGCCAGAATCCTCCGTGCAAGATGCGCCCATACGGAAAAGGGAAAGAGCTCCGGGATCGCCGGAGCGCGCGAAATCGATCGCAGCCTTTCCTCCTCCGCTGCTTCCCCGGAGCGCGGCCGCGCTGCGCTTTCTCCGGCCGTGAGCGGATGCCCGGCCCCCTTCGCAGGCTCCCCCAGCCAGTCTAGCGTCTCGACAAAGCAGCCCCTGCGCGGGGACGTGCGTACATAGCCCTCCGCCGCAAGCTGATAGTACGCCTCGTCCACCGTGGTGCGCGAGATCTGCAGATGCTCCGCCAGCGCGCGCGACGACGGAAGCCTCGCTCCGGGCGGCAGAGCACGGCAGAGGATGTCCTCGCGGATGCAGGTGTACAGGGACTGGGCAAGCGTCATCCCAGGTCGCGGCAGCGTATAGGTGCGCATGTTCTGGCCTCCCGAAAAAAACGTAAACTGGCGATTGCAAACATACCAGATACAGAGTATACTACCACCATGCAGGATAAATTGCAAGTATGAATTGGGAGTGTTTTTCATGGGCTACTGGAGAAAGGACAGCTACGAGATTCGGGTTCTGGCGCAGTCGGCGCTCTTCGCCGCGCTGGCCTACGTTGGATTTCAGTTTTTCCGCATCGATATCCCGGTCGGAGACAGCAAGACGGCGTTCCATCTGGGCAATACCTTCGTCGTGCTGGCGGGACTCCTCATCGGAAATCCCTGGGGCGCCATCGGCGGCGCGATCGGACTGACCATCGCGGATCTGACCTCCGGGTACGCAATCTCTTCGCCGAAGACCTTCGTCTTAAAGCTCATCATGGGACTCATCACGGGCTTTCTCGCGCACAATGTCTTCCGCATTGCCGAGCAGGAGGATGCAAAGAAGCGCGTTCTGCATGCGACGATCTCCTGCGCCGCGGCGCTTGCGCTGAACATCGTGCTGGACCCCTGGGTCGGATACCTGTATAAGCAGTTCATTCTGGGTCAGCCGCAGGATGCGGCGAAGACGCTGGCGAAGATGGCGGCGGTTACGACCTTCGTGAACTCCATCGTCTCGACGATCTGCGCAGGCATCTTCTTTGCCGCCCTCTACCCCGCGCTGAGCCGTGCAAATCTCCTGGCCATGCCGCGCTATAAGAAAAAGAAGAAGTAATCTGCACATAATAAAAGCTCCGTACCCTAACCGGGGTACGGAGCTTTTGTTGTTTTTTTACTTTGCCGCGGTGACGGAGGTGATGTGCGGGTTCACACCCTCGTACCAGTAGAGGAAGCCTTCCATGTCGATCTTGTCGCCGACCTTCAGCGCCTGGACTGCCTTGTAGACGTCGGTGTCCGAGCCGCACAGATAGGACTCGACGGTGAAGGAGTAGGTCGCGCCGTTCACGGAGACGTTGAAGTACAGGTCATCGCCCTCGGAGCCGGAGCCGTCCCAGTTGTACAGGAACGCGTCTCCCGCATCATTCGCCGCCTCAACGGTCATGCCGGTGAAGGAGACGAACATGTTCTGGCGGTCGATGAGCTCATCCTTGCCCAGAAGCGCGGTCACGTCCACGGGCTCGGCGATGTAGCTGCCGTCCAGGATCTCGTAGGTCGCATCGATGATCTCGACCTCGCCCGACCACTCGGACTTATAGCCCTTCACGCGGATCTTCGTGCCGGCAGCGAGCTTCGCATAGTCCTCTTCGCTGCAGGGCATGTTGTAGAGGAAGTACGCGCCGTCCGCATCCTGGGTGTAGAAGGTCGCGACGCCGACGCCGTCCTTCTCCCACCAGCCCTGCTTGGCCTGGATATAGGTCTCGACCGTAACCTCGGTCTCAAGCTGAGCCGCCGCATACTCGGCATAGGTCATGACGCCTTCGGACTTCACATCCGCCGTCGTAGTCGCTGCAGCCGTCGTGGAGGCCGTTCCGCCCGCGGAGCAGCCCGCGAAGCAGAGGATCATGGCAAGTACGAGCATCACGCTCAAAAGACGTTTCATTGCAGATATCTCCTTTTTTCATCTCATGCATATGCATGAATTATCGGAACCCGCCCCTTTTTGAAGCGGAGCCCCCGCTTTGAAAGCATATCTATTATAGCGCACCGAACGGAAAAGTCAAGCGGGAAAAGCGAGGGGAAAATCAGCGCTTTTTTGAACGTTTTACCCATTGACGGACGGCAAACGCGCCGAGCAGAAGCCACGTGAGCGCAAGCACCGCCAGCAGCCATGCGGAAAGCGCGGGCAGACTCCCCAGCTCCTCGCGTCCCGTGCCGACGCTCTCCCCCGTCTGGTCGAGTCTGTACAGCGCGGATACGTCGGCGTAGAGCTCCTCGATGTACTCCGCGTCCACGGTCTCGCGGCGGCGCACGGATTTCGTCACGTTTTCAATGAGCTGCCCCGCCGCGCTGCGCAGGGAGGCGGAGCCGTTGTAGACGGGCGCCGTGAAGGTATCCTGCGTATGCGCCAGCAGAAGCTCCACGGCCTCGATCTTGGCACGGTAGTGCGTGCTGTCGTCCTCGCCCGCGCGCGAAAGGTAGTCGCGGTACTCACGCGTGCTCTGCGCGCTTGTGGTCACGGGGACATACCCCTCCGTCTCGGAGTAGGCGATCTGGACGGAGTCCGAAAGCAGGTACTGCGCAAAGAGCCACGAGGCCATCACCTCGTTTGAGTCGGCTTTATTGAAGATGCAGACGGAGGGTCCCTGGGAAATCATCTGCGGATGCTCGGGGTCCGTCTGAGGCACGGGACGCACCGCCAGCTCGAAGCTCACGAGCTTGTCCTCGCTGATGTCGCACAGAGGCGCGTCCGAGCCCATCCACGTCGATCCCGCAGTCGAGTCGACGGCGAAGATGCACTGACCGGCGTTCAGAAAATTCGCGGGATAGCCGGAGATGGAGAACGTGGAGAACGCGCCGCTTGCGGCATGCTCCGCGACGGTGCGGAGAATCCCGGTCGTGTCGTCATTAAAGAGCCGTACCTCGCCCGCGGAGGTAGAGTACTCCGCGCCCTCCTGCCGCAGGAGGGTGATCATCATGTTGTCCGTCGATTTGTAGATGAAGGGGATCAGCACGTTCTGCCCGTTCAGGGCGAAGGTGCCGTCCTCGTTTTTCGCCATCGCCGCCTCGCTGACCTCCCAGACGAAGTCCCAGGTCAGCAC
>CAVGLF010000077.1:0-9882 GCA_963630045.1 Butyricicoccaceae bacterium
CTTACAGGATGCCCGCCGCCGCGAGGAAGCTTCCCGTGCCGAGGAGCAGGACGACCAGGACGAGGACGAGAACCGTCACGCGGTGGCGCCGGAAGGCCTCGACGGGATGCTCCTCCATGAGCGCGAGTCCCGCCAGCAGCGAGCCCAGCGTGACGAGCACGAGCTCTGCGGTGCTGAAGAGCAGAAGCGAGATCTCGGACACTCCGGCGGACTCAACGGCATCCACCGCGCCCTGAGCGGCGGCCAGGGAGGTGTAGGAGATGATGAGGCTCGCGGCATTGTTCGTAAAATGCATGATCATCGGGGCGAGGATGGAGCCCGTGCGCCAGAGGGCGTAGCTTAAGGCGATGCCCGCCATGGCGGCGGACGGGATGTGTATGGGATCGACGTGGAACAGGCCGAAAATCACGCCCGTGATGAGAATCGCCGCGCGGGGAGGGGCATAGCGTCCGATGGCATACTGCGTCACACCGCGGAAGACCAGCTCCTCGCAGATCGCGGGGAAGAGCGCCATGGCGATGAGGAGCGTCTTCAGCTCGCAGCCCGCCATCAGGCTCTGCATGCTGGCGGAGGACTGCTCCATCTGCTCGGGCAGAAGGTAATACATGATGAACGAATAGAGCGCGGAGGCGAAAAACGCCGCCATGCCAATCAGCAGGCTGCCGATGAGCTTTCGCGTGCCCGGATAATGCGAGGAAAAGATTACATCGCCGTCCACTCCGTCGACCTTCGCCTTCCGCGCAGCGGCAATCATGCCGACCGCGCCGGCCACTGCGGCTGCGCCGCAGAGAAGCTCCGCGACGGCTGTTCCCCAGAGACCCATGGCCTCCTGCAGGGGCGCGGCGGCGAAGAGATTGAGGGTCATGACGCAGACAAGTACGATGAATGCAATGAAAAAATCCATTCCCTGTATCGTTTCCTTCCTCATTCCGCGGGGGGCATGCCGCACGCGGGGGTTTTGAATTTCGGAGGCTTATCCGAAGGGGTAGAGCGCGCGCGTCCACGCAAGGAGGCGGCTCAGCTCGAACAGATCCTCGGGCACGGTCAGCCCGGAGCCGAAGACCCGCGGCACGAGCGTTACAAGCACGAAGACGGGCAGGAAGAGCACGACAACGCCCAGAGCCGCGCCGCAGAGGATGCCCAGCGTGGTATCCAGCGTTCCGACAATCGGGATGCGCTCGATGAACTCCAGCCTGTCAATCAGCACGCGGAGCACGGCGAGCACCAGCGCGAAAAGCACGCAGAACAGAAGGAAGCCGTACAGTCCCAGCGACACGCCGTACGCCAGCTGCGCCAGAGGCTCCTTTTCCTCCGCAGGATCCTCCGCGTCCCCGGTGTCCCCGGCGGTATCCTCCCCCGAGTCCATCTTCTCCAGCACGGCGCGGACGACCGTCACGACCTTGTCCGACATGGAGACGATCGTATCCAGCGCGTCCTCGTCCGGCAGCCAGCGCGAGGTCTGATGCACGATGAAGCGCTCCATGGCGGGGGAGGCGCTTTGGGCGATTTTCGGCGCAAGGCAGCCCGTGCCCGCCACGGCTACGGCCGCGGCCACGGCGATGGAGACGACGGACAGCGTAAGCCGCACAAAGCCGCGCCGTGCACAGACGTAGACGACGAGGAGCACGATGCAGATCATCACGATATCCGGGAAAATGCCGATGCTCATGGGGAAAAATCTCCTTTGTTCGCGGGGCATCCCGCAAAATCCGAAAGTGACGGGAACGGGGGATGAAAAAGAGCCGGAAGACGGGGATTATCGTCAGGAAAGCTCGAGGAAGGGCGTAATCAGGTCGACGACACCCGCCTCGGAGGTATAGATCAGCAGAGCCTTGCCTGTGGAGGTCATGTAGACCCGGCGTACGCTGTGTACGGTTACGGGACGGCTCAGCGCGGCAAGCTCGGAGTCGCGCACCTCGACGGAGTCCGTATACAGAAGCGCGACGTAGCCGTCGTTGCAGTCGATCCAGCGGATCTCATCGGTTTCCGTTACGATGGGCTCGCGGCTCGCCGTGAGCGAGACGAGGTAGCTTGACAGTCCCGAGGTACGCTCCACGACCGACAGCACGCAGGCGTTTTCGTCCGAGCTGCAGGTGCGCAGGCTGTTGCCGCCGTAGTCGTATTCATAGCGGATGCTGCCGTCCGAATTCAGGACGTACGCACCCGCGTCTCCCACGGCGCAGACCGCGTCATTTCCCAGAAAGCTCACGTCCGTGACGATGTTGCCCTCCAGGTCGCAGACGCCGTGGAAGCTGTCCTCATCGAGACGGAAGGTGATGATGCGCGAGATGAAGACGGCATCGTCCTGCGTGAGCGCCACGACGGCCAGCGTCTCTCCGTCCGGCGACAGAGCCGCCGTCAGGACGTAGTACTCCGAGGTTTTCCACTCGTATACAAGCTCCTGCGATTCGTCGTAGACGGAGACGACGCTGCGGTAGCGGTCGTCGTTGTGAACGGCTGCAATCATGCCGGAGCTGTTCTGCGACACGTCCACGGCGCCGCCGGAGAGCGTGATGGTGCCGCGGGTGCCCGTGAGATCCGTGACCGTCAGCTCGGACGAGCCGCGGCAGTACAGGCAGACGTAGGTGTCCGACACGCTCATGGCGGGATTGGAGCTGATGTACTGCATCGCAAGCTGCTCCTCGCCGGAGGCGTTGTAGAGCTTGTAGGTGCCCTGATTGAGCACGGCCAGGCTCGAGCCGTAGAGCGCGAAGATATTCGTGGAGTCGGGCTCAAAGTTGATGCGGGAGTCCGCCTTCGTCTCCTCCAGCTGGACGCTTGCGCGGTAGGCCGCGTAGGCATTGCGGATATCGCTGCGGAACAGGTACAGCGACAGCACGATCGTCGCGGCAAAGCCGAAGAGCATGAGCTGCTGCACGAAGGTCAGCACGTCAAGCCTTCTGTCGCGCGCCGCATTCGGTTCCGATTGGATATGGGGCATGAAGAAAACTCTCCTTACTGTGCCGGTGAAGTTTTGAGGGATGCGCTTACACAAGCGTGAATTCGTCGTACCAGAGCCCCGTCATAGCGAGTCCCGCGGCGGGCAGCGTCGGCCCGGCGAGGCTTCGGTCGCGGGATTCCAGAATCGCGGAAATCTCGCCGGGGAGGAGCTTGCCCATCCCCGCATACAGGAGCGTACCCGTGACGGCGCGCACCATGTTGTAGAGAAAGCCGTTGCCGCAGACGCGTACGGTGATGCAATCGCCGGAGCGCTCGGGCGTGCAGTAGTAGATCGTGCGCACGGTCGACTTCACGGGACTGCCCTGCCGCTGGACGGCGGCGAAGTCGTGCTCGCCCTCAAACTCCCTGGCGGCGGCGCAGATGCGGTCGAAGTCCACACGGTAGGGAAAGTGGCAGGCGCGCTCGAGAAGGAAGGGATCGCGCACGCGGGAGTTGTGGATGGTGTAGGTATATTCCTTTTTCCGGCAGGAAAAGCGCGCATCGAAGCGCTCGGGGACGACGGCTGCCCAACGGACGACGATGTCGTCAGGGAGGCGCGAGTTCAGCGCCAGCGGCAGCCGCTCCAGCGGGATGCTCGTCGCAAGGGGCGCGTTGCAGATGTAGACGCGGGCATGCACCCCCGCATCCGTTCGTCCGCAGCCGGAGAGGCTGACCTGCTCGCCCGTGGTTTTGCGGATGGCCTCCTGCATGGCCTCCTGAATGGTCATGTCATGCGCCTGAATCTGCCAGCCGTGGTAGTTTGTCCCGACGTAGGCGATGGAGAGCGCGATATTGCGTTTATCCGACATAAATTCCCAAAAGTATGATGCCCGCAGCCAGGATGACCGCGATGCCGAGGGCAATGTAGTCGTTTTTCTGCATTTTCAGCGTATGGAGCCTGGTGCGTCCCTCGCTGCCGCGGTAGCAGCGGCACTCCATTGCCAGCGCGAGCTCGTCGGCGCGGCGGAAGGCGCTGATGAACAGGGGCACGAGAATCGGCACAAGCGCCTTTGCGCGGCGGATGAGGTTGCCCGTCTCGAAGTCCGCGCCGCGGGCCTTCTGCGCGCTGATGATCTTGTCCGTCTCCTCGATGAGCGTCGGAATGAAGCGCAGCGCGATGGTCATCATCATCGCCATCTCATGCACGGGGACGTGCAGCTTCTTTAAGGGTGCCAGAAGCTGCTCCAGACCGTCCGTGAGCATGATCGGCGAGGTGGTGTAGTTTAACAGTACGAAGGTGCCCGAGATCAGCATCGCAATGCGCAGCGCCATGTAGACGGCCGTGCGCACGCCCTCCTTCGTGACGGTGAAAATCCACAGCTTCACAAGGGGCTCTCCCGGCACGTAGAACATATTGAGGATGGCCGTGAAGACGATGATGAACAGCAGCGGCCGGATCGAGCGCAGCACGAAGCGCAGGCCGATGTGCGAGCAGGCGATGATGAGCACGAGGCTCGCCGCGACCAGCGCATAGGAGGCCGGACCCGACGCGGCAAAGAGTACCGCGATGTAGGCGACGGTCAGCACGAGCTTCAGACGCGGATCCATGCGGTGGATGACGCTTGTGCCGGGGATGTACTGCCCCAGCGAGATATCCTTCATCATGTTGCTTACGCGTCCTCCCCGATCATCCTGAGAATCAGATTTTTCGCATATTTGACCGTATAGACGGCGGTGTCGATGTCCGCGCCGCGCTCGCGCAGGAGCTGGAACACGCGCGTGATCTGCGGCACGTCGAGCCCCAGAGCCTCAAGCCGCTCGGGCTCGCCGAAAATTTCCGCGGGCGTGCCCTGCATGGCGACGTGCGCGTGATTCAGTACGACGAGACGGTCGGTGATGCGCGCGGCATCCTCCATGTTGTGCGTGACGAGGATGACCGTCGTGCCGCTCTCCTCGCGGAAGCGGCGGATCTCCTGCAGAATCTGATACGAGCCCGCAGGGTCGAGTCCCGCCGTCGGCTCGTCGAGGATGAGCACCTCCGGCTGCATCGCCAGCACGCCCGCGATGGCGACGCGCCGCTTCTGACCGCCCGAAAGATCGAAGGGGGACTTCTTCAGCACCCGGTCTGAAAGTCCGACGTATTCCGCGGCGCGCTGCACGCGCTCGTGAATCTCCGCATCGGACAGCCCCATATTTCTGGGGCCGAAGGAGATGTCCTGCTCCACCGTCTCCTCAAAGAGCTGGTATTCGGGGTACTGGAACACCAGTCCGACCCTGAAGCGCAGGCTGCGCAGGTCGTATCCCTTTTCGTGGATGTTCTCCCCGCGGAAGAAAACCTCGCCCGAGGTCGGCGTGATCAGCCCGTTTAGGTGCTGGATGAACGTGGACTTTCCCGAGCCCGTATGCCCGATGAGTCCCAGAAACTCGCCCTCCGGGATTTCAAGCGAGATGTGCTCCAGCGCGGCATGAGCTCCGGGCAGAGAGGAGCCGTAGGTATAGCATAAATCCCGCGTTTCGAGAATGTTCATTGGGGTTTCCTTACTTTCCGTGATTTTGCGAGAAGCTCCCACAGAGCGTCCGCGCACTCCGATTCCGTAAGCGCATCCGTGCGCACGTCCACGCCGGCCTGCCTGAGCTCGCAGAGAAGCTCCACGCCCTGGGGCGCGGCGAGGCCGATGCGGTAGAGCTCGTCCGTCCTGGAGAAGATCTCGCGCGGAGTGCCGTCCATGAGCAGCGTGCCGTGATCCAGCACGAGGATGCGGTCGGCCTCAGCCGCCTCGTTCATGTGATGCGTGATGAGCACGACCGTGATGCCCAGCGTGCGGTTCAGGCCGTGAATCGCCTCCATGACCTCGCGGCGTCCGACGGGGTCGAGCATCGCCGTAGGCTCGTCCAGCACGATGCACTCGGGACGCATGGCGATGATGCCCGCGATGGCGACGCGCTGCTTCTGACCGCCGGAGAGCGCATAGGTCGCGCGCTCCCGGTAGTCCTCCATGCCCACAGCCCTGAGCGCCTCGTCCACGCGGCGCCGTATTTCCTCCTGCGGCACGCCCAGATTCTCCGGCGCGAAGGCGACATCCTCCTCGACGAGGGTCGCGACGATCTGGTTGTCCGGGTTCTGGAACACCATGCCCACCCGCTGACGCACGTCATAGAGGCGCTCCTCGTCTGCGGTGTCGATGCCGTCGACGAGAACCTGCCCGCCCGAGGGCAGCAGGATGGCGTTGAGCGTCTTCGCAAAGGTGGATTTGCCCGAGCCGTTGTGTCCGAGCACGGCGACGAAGCTTCCGCGCTCGATGCGTACGCTCACGCGGTCGAGGACGAAGACGTCCGTGCCCTCCTTATATTGATACCGCAGATCGCGGGTTTCGATCATTTCCATATGGCTATTCCCTTACTGTACAGCGTTGACCTTTTGCGGGATGCGTCCTCAGGCCGTCCAGCGCGCGCTGGAGCCGCAGGGCAGGCAGAGTCCCGTTGCGGCGCAGGGGAGTCCCAGCTCGTCGCAGTCCACATGTCCTCCGCGCTTCGCAGCGACGGCGCGTCCCAGGACATAGCCCGCGACGCCGGGGTTCAGTCCCGCAGTATATGCCGACATCACGACGAAGTCCGGATCCGGGGACAGCACGCGCTCGCACAGCTGTACGAAGGGGTAGAGGTTCGTCTCCATCTTCCAGACCTGACCCGTGGGGCCTCTTCCGTAGGAGGGGGGATCCATGATGATGCCGTCGTAGAAGCGTCCGCGGCGGATCTCGCGCTCGATGAATGCGGCGCAGTCATCGACGATCCAGCGCACGGGGCGGTCGGCGACACCCGAGGCCGCAGCATTTTCCTTCGCCCAGGCGACCATGCCGCGCGCGGCATCCACATGACAGACCTCGGCGCCCGCCGAGAGTGCCGCGACCGTCGCGGCGCCCGTATACGCGAAGAGATTCAGAATGCGCATGGACTTGCCCGCGGCCCGTCTGCGGCGCACGCGCTCCGCGACGAAGTCCCAGTTCGCCGCCTGCTCGGGAAAGACGCCCGTATGCTTGAAGGACATGGGGCGCACGAGGAAGGTCAGCTCCCTGTAGCGCACCTTCCAGCCGTCACGCACGGCGGAAGCGGGAAGGCTGCGGTTTTCCCACGCGCCGCCCCCCGTGTTCGAACGGTTGTAGCGCGCGTCAAAGCGCCGCCAGCCGTCGTTATTTCCCTCCGGCTCCCAGATCGCCTGCGGATCGGGACGCACCAGCCGGTAGCTTCCCCACCGCTCGAGCTTTTCGCCGTTTCCGCAGTCCAGTAATTCAAAATCCCGCCAGGAATCCGCTGTCCACATGGGCATTCTCCTCTTGCTTTGAGTCCCTGAATCGGAGGGCATGATACAGCACTCCGATATTGTATCACGATATTATATCACGCCCGCCGCCCCATTGCAAGTACACATCCGTGAATTCCCCGCGCATGGGGATCGGAAAAGAGGGAAAATCCCGGTGACGGGGCGGAAAGACTCCGGAATTTGTGCAAAAAGCCCAAATTCGCCCTTTACAGCGGGGCGGCTTCCGTGCTATACTGGGCATACGATAAAAAGCACGGCATCCCCCTTTTTCCCCGGCTCCGGAAGGAAAACCGAATCGCTCCGCCTCGAGGGCGCGGTTCATCACGAAAAACAGGAGGAAACGCTTACAATGGAACGCCGGAATGCACCCGATATCATCCTTGAGAACCGACATTTCCGCCTGACCGTCGGCGCGGACTGCCGGGTCAGAAGCCTCGTCTGCACCGGGACGGGCGAGGAATGCGTATGCCCGGATGAGGACATCGCGCTCTTCTCCGTCACGCAGGAGCGTCCGTACAACAACGAGGTCAAGCTTGCCTACCCAAACCGCCGCACGACCTACGAGGGAAATTCCCTGCGCCGCGAGGGAAACAGCCTGATCGTGGGCTTTGAGATCGCGCCGTACGAGGCCAGAATCGAGATCTGCGAGGAGTCAGACTACATCTCCTTCCGGCTGGGCGGCTTCATTCTGACGCCCGAGTCCTACGGGGACTACCTGTGCATGGACAAGCCGCCGACAGCCGAGGTGCGTCTGGTGCAGCTTCCCCTGCGCCACCGGGAGTCCTTCGGTGAGTGGCTGAACGTCTGCCACGACAGCCGCGCCGCCGTCTGCGTGCTGGGCACGCATCCCCTGACCTGCATCGACTCCGAGCGCCGCAAAAGCTGCCGCATCCTTACGGCGGATGTGCGGCGGGATCTGTCCCTGTACCGCCCCGGAGCCGCACTCATCGCCTGCGCGCCCGGGTGTCTTCTGGACTGCATCGCCTCGGTCGAGGAGGACTTCGACCTGCCGCGCGGCGTCATGAGCCGCCGCAGCCCGTCCATCAACCGCTCCGCGTACTGGACGGCGAACATCCATCCCGGAAACGTCGACGAGCACATCCGCTACGCCCGCGCGGGCGGCTTCCGGCATATGCTCATCTACTACTCGGCGCTGTTCCGGCATACGCCCTCGCAGGGATACGCCGGATGCGGCAACTACCGCGAATGCGATCTCTGCGATTCCTTCCCCGGAGGCTTTGCGGATCTGCGCGCCATGCTTTCGAAAATCCGCGCCGCGGGCATCACGCCGGGACTCCACTTCCTGCAGACGCATATCGGCATCGATACGCGCTATGTCACGCCCACGGCCGACCACAGACTGCACAAGATCCGCCTCTTTACGCTCGCGCGGCCATTGGCGGCCGGAGAGCCGGACGGGGCTGAGGGTACCGTGTACGTTGAGGAAAACCCCGAGGGCTCGCCCCTGCACGACCATTGCCGCATGCTTCAGTTCGGCGGCGAGGTTCTCTCCTACGAACGCTTTGTGACCGAGTGGCCCTACCGCTTCGAGGGTGTGCGCCGCGGCGAATACGGCACTTATGTGACGGAGCATCCGACGGGGCAGATCGGCGGCGTTCTCGACGTATCGGAGTTCGGCTCGGGCACGAGCATCTATCTGGATCAGAATTCCAGCCTTCAGGACGAGATTGCGGACGATCTTGCAAAGGTCTACGCCTGCGGGTTCTCCTTCATCTACTTCGACGGCTCCGAGGGCACGAATGCGCCCTTCGGCATCCATGTGCCGAATGCGCAGTACCGCGTCTGGAAGAAGCTCTCCCCCGCGCCGCTGTTCACCGAGGGCGCGGCGAAGGCGCATTTCGGCTGGCACTTCCTCTCCGGCGGCAATGCCTTCGACGTCTTCCCGCCCGAGGTGTTCAAGGAGAAGCTCGTGGAGCATCCGGCGGAGGAGGCTCCGCGCATGAGGCAGGACTTCACGCGTCTGAACTTCGGCTGGTGGAGCTTCGTTGCGCCGGGAATGCAGAACTCGCTGACCGGCACGCAGCCGGATATGTACGAATTCGGCACATCCCTTGCTGCGGCGTGGGACTGCCCCGTTACGATGATGGAAAACCTTGCGGCGTTCCGCGCGCATCCGCGCACGGCGGACATCCTGGAGATCATGCGCCGCTGGGAGCTTGCACGGGAGTCGGGCTTCCTCACCGGGGAGCGCAAGCAGGAGCTGCGCGACACCGCGACGGAGCATATTCTGCTCGTGGACGAGGCAGGAAACCCGGAGCTTCGTCCCTATGAGCATCTGAAGAGCGCGGCGGGCGGGGATCCGCAGGTGCGCGTCTTCCTCTTCGACCGCGGCGGAGATGAGACCTGGGCCGTGCTCTGGCACGCCACGGGCGAGGGCAGGCTCCTCCTGCCGCTGGAGGAGGGGAGCTTTACGCTGACCGGATCCCCCGGCGGCGAAGCGGTGCCGGCGGAGCGCGTCCCGGGCGGCTGCGCCGTCCCGCTGGGAGACAGGCGCTACCTGCGCACGGCTCTCCCGCGCGAAGCGCTCATACGCGCGCTGGAAAAGTCGCGTCTCCTCTGACGCATATGGGGGCAAAACAAGCCCCGGAGTGGGGAAAAGCTCCCATATAAAAAGGAATGCCTCTGCTGAAAAGCAAAAAAGGGAAAGGCCGCCGGTTCAGATC
>CAVGLF010000078.1:0-2434 GCA_963630045.1 Butyricicoccaceae bacterium
CGAGAAGCCGATGTGCACGCCGCCGATGGTGAACTCCAGCATCGACAGGCCGACCGTCAGGAAGACGAAGACGATGCACAGCGACATACGCTTGCTGCGGGAGTGGAAGAAACGCTCGACATAGGTCAGAAGGGCACCCATCAGCGTACCCAGCATGATGGAAGCGACGATCTCGATGATGGGCTCGGCGAGAATCGTGACCATATCCACGACTCCGCTCTGGATCGCACGGGCGATACCGAAGGAAATGGCGAAGATGACAAGACCCACGGCGTCATCCAGCGCGACGATCGGGAGCAGCAGATCCGTCAGCGGACCCTTGGCCTTATACTGACGTACAACCATCAGCGTAGCCGCCGGAGCCGTAGCCGCCGCAATGGCACCCAGCGTCAGCGCCGCCGGCAGAGAGAGCTTGTCGGGAGCCAGGAAGTGGAAGACCACCAGCGCAATGTCCACAAGCACCGTCGCAATGGTTGCCTGCACGATGCCGATGATCGTCGCCTGACGTCCGGTACTCTTCAGCTGGGACAGACGGAACTCGTTGCCGATGGCAAAGGCGATGAAGCCCAGAGCCGCATCGGAGATGATCTCCAGTGCCGTAACCTCATCCGACGAGGTAAAGCCCAGTCCCTCGATGCCTATACGTCCCAGGAAAAAGGGGCCGACGAGGACACCTGCAATCAGATAGGCCGTAACGGCGGGCAGACCGACCTTCTTGGCGGGTCGGGACATGATGAGTCCCGCCAGCATGGCAACCGCTATGGTAATCAGTACATTCATGGTAAGGCGCTTCCTTCCGTCCGCGTTCCTCCGTCACAAAAAAATGATCCCTTTCCGAACGCGCCTCCGCTGTATCGGCGGCTGCATTCGATTTGAAAGGATGAAGGAGTCGGGATTTTTCTCCCTTTTCGGACACATCCTCTTATTATAGCGAGAATTCTGCCCGGGTCAATAGCAAAAACGGACAAATTGCACCCATTCTTTTCCGTTCCGCTTTTCAATTCCCGTCCCACGGCCTCCACAGGGCAGGTATTGACAGCAAACTTCGGGATTGGTATAATAGATATCGTGCTGTTTTAGCATCCTTTTGGACTTTCGGAAAGGAGTTTTCCCAACAGATGAAACGCGGCTTGCTTCTGGCTTTATGCCTTCTTATGACTGCTGCGCTGGTGTCCTGCACCTCCGCTCCGTCCCTGCAGACCATTGCCCCGCAGACAACCGCTCCGCAGACGACTCAGACCCGTCCCGCCACTACGGCGACGACTGCGGCAACCACCACCACCTCCTTCGTCATTACGACCCAAACCACCCTGCCCGAGGACGATCCGGATTTCCAGACCGTGCCGGACAGCGATATCGCCATCCTGTATACCTCCGATATCCACGGAGCCGTGGATTCCGGCATGGGATATGCGGGTCTTGCCGCTCTGCGCGACAGTCTCAAGGACGAGGGCTGCGAGGTGCTGCTTGTCGATACCGGAGACGCATTCTGCGGTTCCTCCGCCGCCGTCCTGGATTCCGGAGTGCATATCGCGGAGCTGATGAATGCGCTCGGCTACTCCGCCTGCGTCCCGGGCTCCGACGACCCCGCCTTCGGCTCCGAGGATTTTACCGTGCTTTCCGAGGCCGCTTCCTTCGCCTTCGTCTCCGCCGATGTCGAGGGCTGCCGCGATTACACCATCGTGGACTGCTCCGGCGTATCCGTTGCCTTCATCGGTGCCGGCTCCTCACTGTCAGGCTCGGAGCTGGACAATGCGGTTCAGCTTGCCGCGGATGAGGCGCGCGAGGACGGCGCGGATTACTGCATCGCACTGACCCGCCTGTCCGACGAGGACGTCCGCGCCCTGATTGCCGCAACCTCCGGCATCGATGCCTTCCTGAACGGAGGTACGCACGAGTCCGTCGAGTGTGCCCGCGTGCTCAACGGCGCAGGCGAGCATGTACCGCTCTCCTCCGCAGGTGCGGAGTTTTCCGACGTAGGGCTTCTCCTCATCAACCGCCGCGGCGGCATCACAACGGGTCTTCTCCGCGAGTCTTTGGAGCCTGACGCTGCGATTACAGCCATGATTCAGGAAATCTCCGACGATCTCGCCTCCACCGCCGCCGAGACGTCCGTTTCCCTGGCCATTCAGGATGCGGATTCCGGCGTGCGTCTGGTCCGCAGCGGAGAGACGACACTGGGCGATGCCGCAGCCGATGCCGTCCGCGCCGCCGGAGAGACGGATCTCGCCGCAGTCTCCGGCAGCCTCCTGCGGGCAGGTCTGCCTGCGGGTACCCTGACCGTGGGGGATCTCCTCTCTGCCGTTCCGTCCGATGAGACGCTCCTGCGCGCGACGATCGACGGGCAGACACTTCTCGATACGCTGGAATACGCCTGCCGCGAGTATCCCGACGAATGCCAGGAATTCCTTCAGGTTTCGGGGCTTTCCTTCTC
>CAVGLF010000078.1:2444-2843 GCA_963630045.1 Butyricicoccaceae bacterium
CGCCGGGGACGGGAGCCTTGTCATCGGAGAGACGCGCCGTGTGCAGGACGTGACAATCGGCGAATCCGCCCTTGACGCGGCTGCGGAGTACACCCTCTGCGCGCCCGAGTCCGTCTTTGCGTCCATCCCCACGCTCTCGCAGCTCGAGACGGAGTCCTGCGGCACGGGGCTTCGCTCCGCGCTGCGCGCCTACCTTTCCGGCGATGCCTATGCAGCGGCAGCCGAGTCCTATGCGTCCGTTCAGGGACGCATCCGCGCCGTCGTCGCTGATGCACCGACGGAGGCCGGTACGGAGGAGTAAATTCTCCCCCCCCCGGCGCCCCCGCGCTGCCCCGTATAAAAAAATTTTTTCCTCCCGTGCTTTTTCGTACTCTCAAAAAAAGCCAAAAAAATCCCCCC
>CAVGLF010000078.1:2853-9877 GCA_963630045.1 Butyricicoccaceae bacterium
CCCCCGAGGGGTTTTCTTTATTCGTACCTTATTCGATCGTGATATGGCGGATTTTCACGGGCTTTTTGGGCTTATCGGAGTAATCCGTCGGGACGGACGCGATCTCATCGATCACGTCCTCGCCTTCGATGACGCGTCCGAAGGCCGCGTACTGACCGTCCAGATGCGGAGCTGCGCGGTGCATGATGAAAAACTGCGAGCCTGCGGAGTCGGGGTGACGGGCACGCGCCATGGAGATGACGCCGCGCTCATGCTTCAGCGGATTATGCACGCCGTTGGCTTCGAATTCGCCCTTGATGCTCCAGCCGGGGCCTCCCATGCCGGTTCCGTCCGGGCAGCCGCCCTGAATCATGAAGCCCGGGATGATGCGGTGGAAGGTCAGTCCGTCATAAAACTTATCCCCCACCAGCCGCAGAAAGTTTTCGACCGTGATCGGCGCGTACTCGGGGTAGAGCTCGAGCTTCATCTTCCGGCCGTTTTCCATTTCGATGATGACCATATATCGCAAACCTCTTATTTTATATTCTTGCGCCTTCTCTCCCCCGGCAAAGCAGACGGAGGAAGGCAGATCTCTTACTTCGCGGGCTTATAGCTGTCCTTCAGGGATACGATGCGGTTGAAGACGCCCGGATCCTTCGTATCACGGCAGTAATAGCCCAGACGCGCAAACTGGAAGCGGTCGCCGGGCTTCGAATCCGCAAGGGAGGGCTCCAGCTTGCAGTCGGCAAATTCCTTCACGGAGTCCACATTGAGATAATCGTCATAGGTCTTGTCCTCGGGCATCTCATTGAGGTTTTCGAGCGTGAAAAGATTGTCGAAGTGCCGCGCACGCGCATCGACGGCATGACGGGCGCTGACCCAGTGGATCGTGCCGCGCACCTTGCGTCCGTCGGACGGAGCTCCGTTGCCGGAAACCAGATCCGCCGAGCACAGAAGTCCCGTGACCAGACCCGTCTCGGGATCGTGGATGACCTCGTCGCAGCGGATGATGTAGCCGCCCATGAGGCGAACCTCACCGCCCGGACGCAGACGCTGGAACTTGGGCGGGGGAACCTCGGCAAAGTCCTCGCGCTCGATCCAAAGCTCGCGGGTAAAGGGCACCTCGCGCGTACCGGCGGATTCGTCCTCGGGGTTATTTACGACGGAGAAATACTCGGTTTTATCCTCGGGGAAGTTCGTGATCGTAACCTTCAGGGGATTGATGACCGCCATGCGGCGCTCGGCGGTACGGTTGAGCTCCTCACGCGCACAGGCCTCCAGCAGACGGATGTCCACCAGGCTGTAGACCTTCGCCACGCCCGCGCGGCGCACGAAGTCGAAGATTGCGGAGGGCGTGTAGCCGCGGCGGCGCAGGGCGCAGAGCGTGGGCAGACGCGGATCGTCCCAGCCGTCGACCAGCCCCGTCTCCACCAGCTTGCGCAGATAGCGCTTGCTCATGACGGTATAGGTCACGTTCAGACGGGCAAACTCATACTGATGCGGACGGGGATCGAAGCCCAGATTATCGCAGACCCAGTCGTACAGCGGACGGTTGTTGCGGAATTCCAGCGAGCACAGCGAGTGCGTAATGCCCTCGGTGGCGTCCTGAATCGGGTGGGCAAAGTCATAGAGGGGGTAGATGCACCACTTGTCGCCCTGACGGTGATGATTGGCATGCAGGATGCGGTAGATGGCCGGATCACGCAGCGTGATGTTCGGGCTCTGCATGTCGATCTTGGCGCGCAGCGTGCGCGAGCCGTCCGGGAACTCTCCTGCGCGCATCCTGCGGAAAAGGTCCAGGTTTTCCTCGACGCTGCGGTTGCGGTAGGGACTTTCGCGTCCGGGAACGGTCAGCGTGCCGCGGTATTCGCGCAGCTCGTCCGCGCTCAGGTCGCAGACGAAGGCCTTTCCGTCCATAATCAGCTTCTCGGCGTACTGATAGCACAGATCAAAGTAGTCGGAGCCGTAGAAGATATGATCCGGCACGGCGCCCAGCCAGCGAAGATCCTCCTCGATGGCGCGCACGTACTCCATATCCTCTTTCGACGGATTGGTGTCGTCATAGCGCAGATTGAACTCGCCGCCGTACTGCTTTGCCATGGTATAGTTGATCCAGATGGCCTTGGCAGAGCCGATATGCAGGTAGCCGTTGGGCTCCGGCGGGAAACGCGTATGCACATGGTCGGCGCGTCCCGCTTCGAGATCCGAGTCGATGATCTCGGATATAAAGTGATTGATCCGTTCCTCAGACATGAGAAATCCTCCGATTTTGTGTTGTTTGTATCGTACAGTTGAGATAAGCTGTGCATTATCCGAGCCGGTCGAGCATGGCGGCCAGCTCCGCGCGCGTCACGGGAGCCTCCGGACGGAAGGTGCCGTCAGCGTACCCCGTCAGCACTCCGAGCTTTTTCAGCACCGCAACGGACTCCCGCGCCCAGGACGCAATCTGCGCATCGTCCGCAAAGCGCTCCGGAGAGGCGCGGCAGCCGCGCTCCAGCATGCGTCCGAGCAGCGCCGCCGTCTCCTGGCGCGTCACGGATGCCGCAGGACGGAAGAGGAGCCTTCCGTCGCGTTCGGAGCCCTGCATGATGCCCGCCTTATACAGGGCGGCTGCGGCTCCTCTGGCCCACGGCGAGATGCTCTGCGCGTCCGCATAGACCGAAACGTCCGTGTCCGTCATGTCGAGCTTCAGAGCCCGTGCGATCATCACGGCAATCTGCTCGCGCGTAGCGTTCGCGGCCGGGTCGAACCAGGTTTCCCCTCCGCGCACCGTTCCCGTGATGATGCCGGTGCCGGCCAGCGCGTTTGCCGCATCCGATGCCCAGTGTCCGTCCATATCGGCAAAGCTCTGCCGTGCGCCGTCCGTGCTCTGCAGGAAGGAGGCCCGGCAGATTGTGCCCGCCGCATCGCGCACCGTGACCGTAATGCGCCGCGCATCTCCGACCCCGGCGGTGATGTACCCCGTGGATGCATCATAGGTACAGCCGCAGCGCACTCCGTCCGCCGTAAGCGTGATATCCGACTGCTTCAGCGCATAGCCCGACGGGTCAAGAACCCATCCCCGGGCGATGCCGTCGGAGCAGTCCAGCTCAATCCTCACGTCCTCCTGCGAGGGAGCAGCCGGCCAGGCGACCAGCTGGTCGAGCGTAAGCTCGCCCTCCATGCGCAGCGCACGAATCGCGCCCGCATTCTCGGGCAGAAGGAAGACCGCCTGCTGCCAGTCCTCCTGCGCGGTATATACGGCAGTTTCTCCGGCGTCGGTCACAAGGCTGATGCTTCCCGTGCCCTTTACCCAGAGCGTTGCAGCCCGTGCGCCGTCCAGCGCATACGGTCCGGCGGCAATCTCGGCCGCACCCTCCTCGGCCATCAGCGCGGAGTCGAATACGCCGGCGGAGTGCCCGTTATGCACATCTGTCTGCGTCTTTTCGGCTCCTCCGGGGATGTCCGATTCGAAGTCCTCAAGCACCTGCGGCATACGCCCCACGGTGATTTCGACCCTGGCCGTTTTGTCCCCATAGACCGCCGTGAGCGTTCCCGTCAGTCCGGCAATCGTTCCGGCGGTAAATACGCCCTCTGAATCGACTGTGCCGACACCTGCGTCCACGCTCCATACAAAGGAGATGTCGCGGGAGAGGACCTCCTTACCGTTGAAGTACGCGCAGGCCTCAAGGTCAACGGATTCCCCCGGATCGAGACTGAGACGCGAGATATTGGCGCCCGAGCTTCGTATCCGCACCACATCCACGGTGCTGAGCACCTCCACGGCGGCGGCCGCGGACTTCAGACCGGTCTGCGAGGCCTGAACGCTCACGACTCCGGGCTCCAGTACGGTCAGCGTCGTCCCGTTCAGCACGCCGCCGGAGGCGGTTACGGTCGGAGACACGCCGCTTACGGGATGCAGATTTTCGTCCGTCGCCGTCACGGAGAGCTCCACGGCGGCTCCGGGCAGCGCGTAGCACTGCGACGGACGCAGATAGAGCGCGGACGCCGTGCCCTGTACCGGCGAAATATTGTCAAACACAAGATAGCTCGCGCAGGGACGCACGGAGCCGTCCTCGGGCGTATTTACAAGGCTGCGCTCACGCTCTCCGGGATAGCTCGCGATCAGCGTGGTCGAGCCGCCTCCGTCCAGATTCACCGCCGTAACGCAGCCCATCTCGGACAGCTCCTGCGCCATGCGCGCATGGCTCGTGCCGACGCTGCCCGTCACCTTGCCGTCGCCCGTAAGCAGAATGACCTCGCCGTCAGGGCGGATTCCCAGCGCCGTGCAGGCCTTCCGCGCCTTCTCCAGCCCCGTGCACACCGTCCCGTTCTCTATGAGCATCTCACCCGCTCCGCAGGCGTAGGCGGCCTTGCTCCACCTCGGGTCGGCGCAGGAAAAGCGAATCGTCAGCGTATCCCCCGCCGCAAGTCCCGAAAGCTGCTCCGCAGGCCCTCCCGCGGCGCAGGAGAGAATGAGATATCCGTCCTGCACGTCCGGCAGCCCCTCCTGTGTCCGGACGGACTCGACCGTGCAGCGAACCGCATCGCCCACATGAAGGGCTTCTGCATTCTCCATGCGCAGGAGCACGTTCGTGCCGCTTCCCGTGATATGCTCCTCGCCGCCAAAGCGCGTGCTGTAGAGATAGAGCCCCGACTTCGTGCGCGTCTTGTTGAGGTAGCTGATCTGCAGGGATGCCGCGCCCTCCGTGCGCATGACCATCTCCGGCCGTCCGATGAAGAAGCTGCCGTCCTCCATGATTCCCACGGCATTCTGCCAGGAATCCGAGCAGTACAGCTCACCCGAGCGCACGAGTATGCCCTCGGGCACGCCGGTGGTCATGGTGAAGAAGTCCGCATTGACGCAGGCCTCCGCGCCGCTTCCCGTCTGCTGCATCAGCTCCTCCGGGTCATCGCGTCCCCACACGGTATCCGATGCCAGCACGGACGCAGCCGTCCCCTGCCCCGGCGTATAGCGAAGAACGCAGTACTGCTCATACCCTCCCGCCGCGTCCTCCGTCAGCTCCCGAAGCTCAAGCCCCGGGGATACAGGGCTTGCGGCCTCGCGCAGTGCCGCGGCGGATGAGGCCGTCAGCAGCAGGGCGGCTGCGGTGCTGAGAACGATTTTCTTCCAAAGAGGTTTCATGGGCAAAGGGGCGATCCTTTCTGTATATCCGCGGCAGACAAAAGCTCTGCATGGCTTTTCCCCCCTCAGAAGGCATGATCCCTTATGAAAAAAGGAACATGCGCTCTGACAAGGATGGGGCACGCGCCGCAGAAGGCGCGGTTTTTCTCCGGCATACCCCGTTTATTCTCTCCTTATCATAGCGCATGTACCGGCAAAAGTCAAGCTTTTACGCCCAGGCGATGGCGTCCTCGCGCTTGTGCATGGGGCGCGGCTCTCCTGCGGCATAGCCCAGAGCCGCCGTCCCGAAGCCGATGTGGTTGTCCGGCACGCCGAAGGAGCGAAGCACCTCGCGCACGGCGGGCTCATCGCAGTTGCCCTTCAGCTGATTGATCCATACGGAGCCGACACCCAGCGCATGCGCCGCAAGGAAGATATTCTCCATGGCGACGGCGCAGTCCTCGATGCCGAACAGCGCATCACGCGGCGCGGTGCACAGAATCAGTGCCGCAGGCTCGTAGAAATTATACTCAGGCTTCCCCAGAACGCTGCCCATCGCATGCGCAAGCCGCGCAATCTTCTCCCGATCGGCAACGACCGTGAACTGACAGAGCTGACGGTTCATGGCGGACGGTGCCTGAATGGCCGCCTGCGCGATGAGCTCCAGCACCTCATGCGGGATTTCCTTCTTCTCAAACGACCGGACGGAACGCCTCGTCAGTACGTTCTGCAATGCTTCATTCATGGATGTTTATCCTCCCTTTTTTGCTATTGTACGGATTTGTGAAAGCGCCATTTTCGCGGCTCCCGCGGCGGCCTCCTCGGGCGGCGCATCGGGTGCCTGCGGCAGTCCGTACAGCTCGAGCCAGGCTCTCCTGAGCGCGGGATTTTTACGTACGGCGTTGCCCGACAGCGCCATTCTGTGAAAGGTGTGATGCTCGCTCATGGCACGAAAGGCCGGCAGGAACTCCGCTGCAATGCCGCGAAGAACGCCGGATACCAGATCTCCGGGTGTGAGGTTCTCGTCCGTGATGCCCGTAATGCAGCCCCGGCGCTCCGGCTCCTCTCTTGTGCCGGCAAAGGCCGTGTCCACGTCCGGCGGCTGCTCCGAGCCCTGCATCCGTCCCATGCCCTCGTAGATTTCCTCCTGCGTCAGGTGCAGGCCGTAGGTCTCCAGCGTACGGGCGAAGAAGCGCTCGAGCACGGCATACGCGCGTCCGCCGCAGAGGCTTGCCGACACGAGCAGGTAATCGTCTCCGTCATACGGTCTCGTTTCGCAGTGCGCACAGGTCTCGCAGCCGTGCACCAGACAGGATAGCTGTCCGCCCGTGCCCACATTGCCGAGAATCGTGCCCGGGTCTCCGTCCGCTGCTCCGGCAAAGCTTGCCTGGTTGTCGCCGACGGCGATGAATACCCCAGGGGCGGCCTCGCAAGATTTCCTCCGAACCTCCGGCAGGAAGCCCGGGTCAAGCCCGAGCGCGTCCAGCGCCCTCACATCAAAGCGGTGATTCTTCAGATCGAAAAAGCCCAGAGACGCCGCATTCGAGGCATGCAGCACGGGGGACGAAAGCCCGGAAAGCCTCATCACGACGTAATCGCCGATCGTACAGAGCTTCTCGGCGTTTCGCGGCAGGGCACCCTGCTCCTCAAGATACAGATGGGTAACCAGTCCGTAGCCCGAGGCGGCTCTGTACCCCGTCACGCGCGCAGCATACTGTGCATAGGTCTCGCCGCCCGAGCGCATGCGGTCCCCGAAGGAATTCTGCCAGGTGTAGAGCGGACTCACCGCCCGTCCCGAGGCATCCGTATAGAGAATGCCGTGCATCTGTCCCGTAACGGCCAGCATATCCGCATCGGGGAAGTCCCGCAGCGCATGCTGAACCATCGATACCATGGCCTCGGGATCCTGGGTGCGTTCCCTGTCCGGCGGCTCTGCGGGAT
>CAVGLF010000079.1:0-9835 GCA_963630045.1 Butyricicoccaceae bacterium
GCGTACCACCTCGCACAGGCGGCGCGCCAGATCCTCGTCAAAGGAGGATACGAACAGATCGCCGATGTCCAGATTGATGACCTCCTCGGCGCCGAGCACGCGTCCGGCCTCCTCCGCTTCCTTGGCGCGGATCTTTCCGAGCTCCTCGGGTTCGATGATGACATGACCCAGATTGCCGTTGGCTACATGGCACATGATGACGGTATCGCCGTTCTTCGCGTACTTCGCCAAAGTGCCGCCGCAGCCGATTTCGAGATCGTCGGGATGACAGCCGATTGCGAGGATTCTCATGGGTATGAACCTCCTTTGGAGATGATGAATATTTACATCAGTTTGACGGTGTAATAGACGGCCAGAATGAAGAGATAACCGCACAGGATATACAGCAGCACGGGAGCCGCAGCGATGCCCGCCGCCGAGAAGACAATCGCCGCGACGAAGAGCAGTGCGGTCACCAGCACGCTTAAGAAGGCCGCTCCGTACTCCTCACGCGCTTCCACAACGCGCAGTCCCTTATGCCCGCCGAAGCGAATCAGGCCGTCGCCGTGACGCAGCATGGCAAAAAACGTCGCAAACGCCGCCGAAAGCAGGATGCCGAGCAGGGAAAATACGATCTGAACACGCGCTGCCACAGCGTTCGAGACCACCCACATATCAATCAGCGAGGCTCCGCAGAGCAGTGCCTGGAGAAAGAAGATGCGCGGCATCAGCGAGAAGATCAAATACAGAACAGCACAGGCCGGGAACAGCACGTACAGCATCTGCGTTACGCTCATGATATCAAACAGGCAGTAGAGCGCGCCGGAAAAAAGCACGAGAAGCGAAATGACACCGAGATCCACGCCCGTAAAATAGCGAAGCTCCTCCGTCTCCTTCCCTGCATCGCGCTTCTGCCAGACGATGGCCGCCGCAAGTCCCGCTGCGCCGAGCGCGACCAGAACCCACGCAATGGTGAGCATCGCAAGGTAGCCCGCCGTCGTCGAAGCCATGTGGGCTGCGCCCACCAAAGCCAGAATGCCCAGAATCGCAAGTCCGAAGACACCCAGAGTCTTGTTAAACAGGAAATCGGTTTTCTTTCGCGTGCTTTTCATCTTGAAATCTACTCCGTATATTGATTGTTGGTATTGGTGCGCCCGCACTGCCTCAAAGGAACAAGGGAGCTTGCACTCCCCTTTTTCTCCCCTGTGTGCTCAGTCCTGCGGCGCGCAGCCGTCGTATTCGCCCGCCAGTGTCATGACGCAGCACAGAGCCGCCAGCGGCGCCGTCTCACAGCGCAGAATGCGCGGCCCCAGCGTGCAGACATGCAGCCCCGCACGCGCGGCCTCCTCCGCTTCCTCCGGCGAAAACCCTCCCTCGGGTCCCGTCACAACCGAGCAGCTGCGTTCATGACCGCCGTACAGTGCCCGGACGGGCTTTCCTCCGCATTCGTAGAAGAAGAGCGGAATATCCGCCTGCGCAGCCTCCCGCACGGCCTCGGAAAACGAAAGAAGCCCCGCGACCTCCGGGATGCATCCGCGGCCGCTCTGTCCCGCAGCCTCCCGGGCAATGCGCGAGAGCCTTGCGAGCTTTGTCTCAAAGCTGTCCGGGCGGCGCACCGTCCGCGAGGATGTGAAGAAGACGAAGCGCGACGCGCCGAGCTCCACGCCCTTCTGCACGATCAGCTCCGCTCCGTCGGATTTCGGAAGCGCCGCATAGAGCGTGACCCCGAGCTCCGCCTCCGTCCGATTGGGGACGACGCGCAGAAGCTCCGCTTCGACACAGTCCGGTCTCACGCTCACGATCCGTCCGTACGCATCCTGCCCGGCTCCGTCGGAAAGCGTGATTTCGTCTCCCGGGCGCAGCCTGAGTGTTTTCGCAATATGTCCGGCATCGGCTCCCGTGATCTGCGTCACCGGGTGCGTCAGTGTCTGGACAAAGAATCGGGGCATGACGCGCTTCATCCTTTCGCTAAAAGACAAAAATCTCTTTCTCCTGTGTATTATACCAAATAACAGGCCATTTGTCCATACCCGTTTTCAAAAGATTTCCCAAAAGGCCGGCACTCCTTCCCCTGCAGCCGGGCGCGAAGTGTCCCGAATCGCCTGTGCCCCGGGTGTACCGTCTTTTTCTTCCGCGGGGGAAGAAGCCCGCCTCTAAAGCCCTATTGAAGAGCCGTCCTTTGCTGGGAAGGTGACACAAAAATACCCCGAAAGGGCTTTAAGCTTTGTCCTTTCGGGGTATTTCGCAGCCTTATGCCGTCAAAAAAGGCGACAGTGCCTGTGATGCTCTTTGTCTGGCTTACGCCTTCATGGCCTCTTCAACGGCCACGGCGAGCGCAACGGAGGCGCCGACCATGGGGTTGTTGCCCATGCCGATCAGACCCATCATCTCGACGTGCGCCGGGACGGAGGAGGAGCCCGCGAACTGAGCGTCGCCATGCATACGGCCCATGGAGTCGGTCAGACCGTAGGAAGCGGGGCCGGCGGCCATGTTGTCGGGATGCAGCGTACGGCCGGTGCCGCCGCCGGAAGCGACGGAGAAGTACTTCTTGCCGTTCTCGATCGCCCACTTCTTATAGGTGCCGGCGACCAGATGCTGGAAACGGGTGGGGTTGGTGGAGTTGCCGGTGATGGAAACGTCCACGCCCTCGGCCTTCATGATCGCAACGCCTTCGAGGACATCGTTGGCGCCGTAGCACTTGACCTTGGCCTTCTCACCGTTGGAATACGCCTTCTCATAGACGACCTTCAGCTCGTCGTTGTAGGGATCGTAATCCGTGCAGACATAGGTGAAGCCGTTGATGCGGCTGATGATGAACGCGGCGTCCTTGCCGAGACCGTTCAGGATGACGCGCAGAGGCTCGCGGCGAACCTTATTGGCGGAGCGGGCGATGCCGATGGCACCCTCCGCGGCGGCGAAGGATTCGTGTCCCGCGAGGAAGCAGAAGCACTTCGTCTCCTCACGCAGCAGCATGGCGGCGAGATTGCCGTGTCCCAGACCGACCTTGCGGTTCGCGGCGACGGAGCCGGGAACGCAGAACGCCTGGAGGCCGATGCCCAGCGCTTCCGCAGCGTCGGCAGCCTTCGTGCAGCCCTTCTTGATGGCGATGGCCGCGCCCAGCGTGTACGCCCACACCGCGTTGTCGAACGCGATGGGCTGTACGCCCTTGACGATGGCTTCCACATCGATGCCACGGGCCTGGCAGATGTCGCGCGCTTCATCGAGAGACGCGATGCCATACTCGGCGAGGCACTTCTCGATAGTCGCTATTCTTCTGTCATAACCTTCAAAATTAGCCATGATTCGTGTCCCTCCTTTTTAGTCCTTGCGCGGGTCGATGACCTTCGCCGCCTCGTCGTAACGGCCGTAGGTCTTGATGTTCTTCTCATACGCGGTCTTCGGATCCTCGCCCTTGCGGATCGCATCCAGCATCTTGCCGGTGTGGACGAAGCGGTAGCCGATGACCTCGTTGTTCTCATCCAGCGCCAGGTTCAGGACATAGCCCTCAGCCATCTCCAGATAACGGACACCCTTCGCCTTGGTGGCAAACATGGTGCCGACCTGGGAGCGCAGACCCTTGCCCAGATCCTCCAGAGAGGAGCCGATCGGCAGACCGTCCTCCGAGAACGCCGTCTGAGTGCGGCCGTACACGAGCTGCTTGAAGATCTCGCGCATGGCGACGTTGATGGCGTCGCAGACGAGGTCGGTATTCAGAGCCTCCAGAATGGTCTTGCCCTGCAGGATTTCGGCGGCCATGGCAGCGGAGTGCGTCATGCCGGAACATCCGATCGTCTCGACCAGAGCTTCCTCAATGATGCCGTTCTTGACGTTCAGGGTCAGCTTGCAGGCGCCCTGCTGAGGCGCGCACCAGCCGATGCCGTGGGACAGACCGGAAATATCGGAAATCTGGGTAGCCTTGACCCATTTTCCCTCTTCCGGAATGGGTGCAGGTCCATGCTTCGGGCCCTTTGCCACGGAGCACATTTGCTCAACTTCGTGGGTGTAATTCATCCAAAGTTATCTCCTTTCGGGATTATCACACGGTATTATATCATATACGTCCCGAAAAATCAACGACAAATTATGTCCGTACCAACGGCTCTGCGCTTAATTTTCGGGCATTTCCACCAATTCCCAGGTGAGTCTCCCCTGCTCCAGCGTCAGCAGGCCGAACGTCGCCGCGAAGGGCGAGTACGGACGTTTCCCCGCTTTTCCGGGATTTAAAAGCCAGACGCCGAAGTGGTAGTCGGCGAATGCCTCGTGCGTATGCCCGAAAAGTGCCGCGCGGCAGCCACGCGCGAGCGCGTACTGCCTCAGTCTCTCGGTGCTCTGATGCACGCCGAACAGATGCCCGTGCGTGAGGAGCAGCCGCACGCCTCCGAGCTCCGCTTCGAGCGTCGCGGGTGCCTCGCCCGGGTCATCGTTGTTGCCCGCCACGGAGTACATCGGAATGTCCGGGAACTCGCTGTGCAGTGCGGCCGCGTCCGAGGCATGATCTCCCAGGTGAATAATCGCATCGGGACAGAGTCCCGATGTCATGCGTCTCATGAGCGTCATGTCCTCATGGCTGTCGGAAAATACGGCTGCTCTCATGGGTGTTCCTCCTTGTAAATATGTCCGGGATTTGTGCCCTGCATCACGATTTTCCCCCCGGAATTTCTCTGAGTGTACCGTGCAGTATCCCCCCGCGGCCGTCGGAGAAGAAGCTGCGGACAATTTTCCAGCACGTCACGGATCCGGTATGGATCGTCGGCTGGCGCACATGCCCTGAAAAATGAACCGTGCCGCAATCAAAGCCTCCGCAAGAGAGACCATGGCCGTACGCCGTCCGTGAAGCCGCATGAACAGAGAGAATCCGACCGGGAACCATCAGCAGGAAAAACAGGATAACGAAGACGCGCATGAAATAGATCCTTTTTAAAAAAAGGATTGCCATAAAAGCGGTCTCATTATGCTCCCCTGTTGTATCAATCGGCCTTTTACGGTGCCTGAAGCGGGATGCATACGCGAAAAGGACAGCACCCGCAAAGGGGTACTGTCCTTACTTTGACGCAAGGCGCCGTGCAGATTATTTTAGAAGCCGGTCTTTTCGTAGTACTCGGTCAGCTTGTCATTGTACGCCGGGCCGTCCTGGTAGTTCGCGCTCTTGAAGACACTGGGGGTGATGCCGCGCGCCAGCAGATCCTCGACCGTCACGGCGCAGGCGCTCCACATCAGATAGGCCGCGGACAGGCCGGAAGCCGCCGCGAACGGAGCCTCGAGACCCTCGACGGGGATCATGCCCTCCGCAACGGGGGCGCAGTTATCCAGCACGATGTCCGCGCACTCGAACAGGCGCTTGCCGGAGCTGTGCTTGCTCTCCACGCTGGAGGAATACGCAACGCTCGTGAGCGCGATGACGGTCATGCCGAACTTCTTGGCCTCGATGGCCAGATCGATGACGTTCAGCGTCTTGCCGGACACGGAGCCGATGATCATGACATCGCCGGGAAGCGCCCTGGACGCACGCAGCGCGTACATGGCCAGTCCCTCCATGGAGGTGTCGATGCCGGAGCGGTCACGGCGGCGCACGCCGTTTTCCACGTTCAGCCTGTACTTGAACTCCTTGAGCGCCATCAGACCGCCGCCGCGGCAGATGAGCTCGGAATCAATGATATGGCCGGTATCATAGACATGAACGGCATTGCCCTTCGCAATGGCATCCGCCATCGCGTGTCCCGTCGCGATGATGCTCTCGCGCTGGGATTCTCTGACCTTTTTGAGCAGACCGTCTACGGTCTCGAAATAGGTGTCCAGTAACATGTTCAGTTCTCTCCTATCGTGTAAATGTAATTGCGGTATTCGCTTTTCCAGAAATCCAGAGCCTCGCCGTCCAGCGTCCGTCCCTGTGCGAACCACTCGCACAGCAGGGCGCCGACAACCGGCTCGAAGATCGGCAGAATGATCGGACGATCCGGGTTTTCGCGGCGGATCGTCTCGCAGAGGCTGCGGTATACCTCGGGATGGCTCCTGTACGCGCCGCCGGAAATCGTCATCGGGATGCTCTCCGGCACGGCTTTGCGGCGAATCAGCGCGTTCATCTGCGCACCCAGGCACTGCCCCGCATGCGTCAGGATCTCCAGCGCGGCCGCGTCTCCCATATGAGCCGCGCGTCCGACCAGAGGCGCGATGCTGGCCACGGCATAGATCGGTCCGCGCGTCGCCGTCGGGCCGTATACGCCGTCGGACAGCGCGTCCTCAAGGCAGTCCGGGTGTCCGAAATGCTCCGCCAGGATCGGCTCCAGAAGCGTCTTCCCGCCGAAGCCCTCGTAGCTGCGGATGGCGGCGGCGCAGGCCATGCGTCCGATGTGGTAGCCCGAGCCCTCGTCGAAGACAACCGCTCCGAAGCCGCCGGCATGTCCTCCGCGCCCGGTCTCGCGGTTGATGTAGTACATCACGGCGCCCGTTCCCGAAAGGCAGAGCAGTCCGCTTCCTGAGATGCCGGCGGCAGCCAGTCCGACTCCGCCCTCCCCTTCGCAGAGTGCCCGGTCGACGGTGCAGCGGCTGCACAGCGCCTGCGTGATCTCATGCTCCATGACGCCGTGAATCGACGCTATGTGCCGGATGTCCTCGTGCCCGTCAAACAGCCCGTGCATGAGGTCGCCCAGATGACGCTCGCAGATCTCGGGCGCGTGGTACGTCCTGCGTACGCTGCCGGATGTCGCCTCGGAGACAATGCGGAAATTCTCATCGCAGAGAATCGCCTTGACCTTGGAGCCTCCGCTGTCCACGGAGATGTGGTATTTTTCCATGTTTTTTGACCCTCGAAATGCTTTCGAATCAGGAAGACCTTACATATAGAAGATGTTGTCTGAGTATTCCTCGAAGATGCGTGCGTTGTGCTCGCCGCCGCCGTCCAGATTGGCGGACATGAAGACCGGAGGCACGACTCCGCGCTCGATGAGCTTTTCCACCGCCTCGATGACCATCGCGTTGAGAATGGCGGCTCCGACAGCGGTTGAGGTGGGGCCGATGGCCTCGGGAAGTCCCGGAAGCCGCACCGCGGCATCGCCCGGAACGCCGCAGTTGTCGATGACGAGATCCGTCACCTGGAAGAGCTTCTTCCCGGATGGCGCACGGGACGTGACCGATTCGGAATAGGCGACGCTGGTAATCGAGATCGTATAGACGCCTCTTTTGCGCGCTTCCTCCGCCATTTCGACCGGGACGGTGTTGCGTCCGGATACGGAATGGATGATGAGCACGTCGCCCTTCTTCAGCTTATGCTCCTCGACCAGTACCCGTCCGATGCCGGGTACGCGCTCGAGCTTGGACGTCATGGTTATCGGACGCGTATTCAGGGCGAATCCGGGGAAGAAAATCGGATTGAGAATCGCAAGGCCGCCCGTGCGGTAGAAGACCTCCTCCGCAAGGATGCCCGCATGGGAGCATCCGAAGACGTAGACATTATCGTGGCGCATGATGGCCTGTGCCACCTGCTCCGCTGCTTCCAGAATCTGCGCGTTCTGCGAGTCCCACGCCTTCTGCGTCACCTCGCATACGCGGCTGATGTATTCGGAACCGTACATGATTCCACTCCTGTTCCTTTATGTAGATATATGGGCAACCGTATCGGATGCAAAAGCGCTTATTTCTGCACGTCCACCCAGACGATCATGTCATTCGCGCCGCGGTTTGCAAAGGCGTAGTACGGGATGAAGCGCAGCTTCGTCTCGCACCGCTCGCCCGTATACGGCGCGTACAGGGCGTCCGGATCGGCAAAAACGCTTCTCGTGCCGGTGGTCTCGATGCAGTACGCACCGAATTCCTCGCTCCAGACGGGCGAGAACGGCGCTCCGGGCACAAGGGCGATATCGTGGAGATTTTCGCCGTTGTCGACGCTTTCAAGGCAGTACACCAGAGGCCCGCGCATGAGTGCCGCGCGTCCGTTGTCCTCATGCACCCGGGGATTCGCGGAAATCAGCACCGGCGGCATCTCGAGCGTCAGCACGGCCTCCAGCTCCTCCGCTCCCGGAATTCTAAGCCAGCCGTCCTCGCAGGGAGCCTCTGCGCTCTGTCCGTTCACCTCAAGCGTATACGCGCCGCACCAGCCGGGAAGCCGCAGGGCAAGCGTGCGTTCCTCCAGTCCCCTCGCCCGGAGCGTTATGCGTCCGTCATGGGGATAATCCGTCTCCTGGCACACCGTCACGCCGTCATGAGTCATGCAGCTGTCCATATACTGATTGACGTAGATCGTATCCCCGTCCTCCGTATAGAGATACCCGCCCAGCTCAGCCGCGAAGCGCACGATGTTCGGCGGGCAGCAGGAGCAGGAAAAGACACGCACGCGCTCGGAGATCGGAGAGCCTCCGCGTCTGATTCCGGCGCGGATGATCCGGTCGTTGTACTGATCGAGCTCCAGCGGATTTTCGTAGAAGAAGGAGTCTCCCCGCAGATTGGTCGAGGACAGAAAGCCGTTGTAGAGAATCCGCTCGATGACATCCGCGTACTCGCGCCGGGGCTCAAGCTCGCTTAAGCGGGAGGCGAAGAACGCAAGGCCTATGGCAGCGCAGGTCTCGGCATAGGCGCTGCCGTTGCGCAGATCGTAATCAATCGTGAAGGCCTCGCCCTCGCGCGTCTGTCCGATGCCTCCCGTGATGAACATGCGGCGGCAGGTGATGCTCTTCCACAGCTTCCGGCAGAGTGCGTACAGCTCCGCATCGCCGCGGATCTTCGCGACATCGGCAAGAGCCGAGTACAGATACGCCGCGCGGACGGCATGACCCACGGCCTCCGTCTGTTCCCGCACGGGAAGGTGATCCTGTACCTGCATGGAGCCGTCTTCATAGGAGGGCGGATCGGATTTGTCCCGTCCGCGCCGATCCAGAAAGTATTCCGCAAGCTTCAGGTACCGCTCCTCGCCCGTATGCTTCCAGAGCTTCACGAGCGCCAGCTCGATTTCCTCATGTCCCGGAGAGGTGAATCCCGCGCTGTGCTCAAGTCTGAAGACCCGTTCGATGTAATCCGCATAGCGAATCATGCACCGCAGGAAGCGGTCGCGTCCCGTCGTGTCATACCAGGCCAGGGCGGCCTCGATCAGGTGTCCCGCGCAGTAGAGCTCGTGATCGCCTCTGATCGTGAACCGCTTATCCGGCTCGACGGTTTGAAAGTACGAATTGAAGTATCCGCAGGGATCCTGACCCGCCTCGATGAGGTCGATGATCGCCTCCACCTGCGCCTCCAGCGCAGTGTCCGGATGCTTCGCAAGGCTGTAGGCCGCGCCCTCCATCCACTTGGCGACATCGGAGTCCCAGAAAATATGGGGCTTGTCCGGCATGCCGGGCTTCCAGTCATGCTTCATCGCGCGGATGCGTCCCGTTTCGGCAAAACGGTCATAGACGTTCGGTATCGTAACCTCGCGGTTTCGGGTCTGAATTCTTTCCCAGAAGCCTCCGGTTATATCAACATGCTCAAAGCCGACGTTATTCGCCATTTCCGCGCCTCCCCGTGTGGGCATCTTTTTTCCCTTTAGGGTCTCTGCTCCGTCCGTACCCCGAAAATATCCGTCCGCATATACTATACCATAATCGTCCCCCGGATTCAAGCGCTATTTTCGCCGATGTATCCTCTCGCATTTTCGCCGACGTATCCTCTCGCACCTGCGCATACACCTGCAAAAGGGGCTGCTTTGTTTCTTTGACCCGCCCGCTTCGGTCGGGAATGCGTCTGGGGCAAAAGCAAAAGAAAATCCGAACCCCTATGACCGTGTGGTCTCAAGGTTCGGATTTTCTTTTGCTTTGGTGGAGATAAGCGGGATCGAACCGCTGACCTCTTGAATGCCATTCAAGCGCTCTCCCAGCTGAGCTATACCCCCATG
>CAVGLF010000080.1:0-9761 GCA_963630045.1 Butyricicoccaceae bacterium
ACATAAGTAAGGGTGTTGTCAATCGGATTTTACAGGTTATTCACGAAACAAATTGACGAACCGCCCCGGGGGGAAAACCCCTGTGTGCCCCGGGGGGAAAACCCCTGTGTGCCCCGGGGGGAAAAACCTGTGCCCCCGGGGGGAAAAACCTGTGCCCCCGGGGGGGAAAACCTGTGTGCCCCCGGGGGATTTTCGTGCAGAGGGCTTAAAATAATACGGACTTTGGGGGTGGGGAGATTTGCCCTTTTACTCAGGGCAGCAGCGGCAATTTGTCCCTTTTGCGGGCGGAAACGGATGCAGAGAATTATGCAACTGTGCCACTTGAAAAAAGGGCGAAAATCTGCTATACTGCTAAAAAAGAGCCCGGCGTGCCGCGTCCTCCCGCACAGGAAAACGAACGGTCGGTTTTATTGTGTGAGCAGGAGGGTTATCAAGGCTCTGTTTTTTATTTTGCCTGAGGGCTGTTTTTTAGAGAAAAATGAGTAGCAGGGACAACTGAATAGACAAATCGTGCAGCAAAATGCGTAAGTCCGGATTTCGTCTGGTCTTGCGCATTTTTCTTATGCCATCCCTCAATGACGGGAAAGGACACGATGATCATGGAAACATCCAACCACTTTCTGGGAACGGAGCACGTCGGGAGGCTCATGCGCAAGTACGCCGTTCCCTGCATCATCTCGCTGCTTGTGGGCGCACTGTACAACATTGTCGACCAGATTTTCATCGCAAATGCGAGCTACCTGGGCTCCTACGGCAATGCGGCCAATACGGTCGTCTTTCCGCTGACGGTCGTGGCACTGGCCGTCGCCGTCCTCATCGGAGACGGAAGCTGTGCCTTTGTCAGCATCTCGCTCGGGCGGGGCTCCGAGGAGGACGCGCACAGATCTGTCGGAAACTCCATCGTCCTGTGCATCGTATCGAGCATCGTTCTGACGGCCGTCTACCTCATCTTCAGCGAGCCGCTGCTCGCGCTGTTCGGCGGGACGGTCAACGAGGAGACGCATGCCTTTGCGCGGGAGTACTTTTTCTACATCACGCTGGGCATTCCGTTCTATATGTTCGGGCAGGCGATGAATCCGATCATCCGCAGTGACGGCAGTCCGCGATTCGCCATGGCGGCCACTGTATCGGGAGCGGTTGCCAACCTGATTCTTGACCCCATTTTCATCTACGGCTGCCGCTGGGGCATGATGGGTGCCGCCGTGGCGACCGTCGCGGGACAGGTGCTGACGGCTCTGCTGTCGGCGTGGTACCTGTTCCGCATGAAATTCGTCCGCCTTGAGAGGAGCAGCTTCCGTCCGGAGGGGCGGGTAATCCGCAGATCCATGAGTCTGGGCATCACGAGCTTCCTGGCGCAGGTGTCGATGGTCATCTCCATGGCGGCGGTTCAGAACATGTGCATGAAGTACGGGGCACAGGATCCCGTGTTCGGACAGCCCGAGTACGCGCAGATCCCGCTCGCCGTGCTGGGCATCGTCATGAAGTTCTTCCAGATTGCGATCTCGATCGCCATCGGCATGGCGGCGGGCTGCATCCCCGTTGCGGGCTATAACGTCGGCGCGGGGAAAAAGGACCGTGTGAGGAAGCTGTTCTCAAGCCTTCAGATCGGGGAGCTCATCGTCGGCGCGGTGGCTCTGGTGATTGTCGAGGTATTCCCGCTGCAGATCTCCATGCTCTTCGGAGCGGCGAATGAGAGCGCCTACTATTCGCAGTTTACGGTGAAGTGCTTCCGCACCTACCTGTGCCTGATGCCGCTCGCGACGCTCAACAAGGGCACCTTCATCTATCTGCAGGCGCTCGGCAAGGCGGCGGCTTCCACCGCCGTATCCCTGACGCGCGAGATCATCTTCGGCGTATTCCTGCCGATTCTCATGCCCATGTTCCTCGGGCTGGACGGAATCCTGTGGTCCTTCCCCGCGGCGGACTTTCTGACCTTCTTCATCGCGGCCTTCTTCATTGCAAAAACCTATAAGGAGCTCGCGGAAAGGTAAAGCTGACCGCGGGGACGAAAAAAGCGGCACCGCGGGGACTCCCTGCATACTGCAAAAATGATAAGCCCCGGACTTTTCCCCCAAAAAAAGGGAAGAAAGTCCGAGGCTTTGTCATTTGCTTTTTTCCCCCAAAAGAATAAGCCCGTGGGGGGGTCGGGGGGAAAAATAAGGAGGGACGCGCGTGCGCGGGGCCAGGAATATCGTCAGATATCCGAAACCGCGTCGAAGCAGATCACGGCGCTTTCCTTGTCGTCATTTGCAACGCGCGAGAGATTCACGCCCGCGCGCATCAGCAGAGCGCCGGAGGTGATGTCGCCGGTCCGGCTGTTCCGGTAGAGCGTGGCCGGGTCGAGACCTTCCATGCGCACGATGATGTGCGCCTGCTCCTCGCGGCGCATCGTGACGATGGTGAGCAGGGCGCGGGATTTGTCCGGCGCCACGATTTCCCAGACCGCGCGGTAGGGGTTCTCGAACGGGGAGACGAGGCGGTAGAGATCGCCGCGGCGCACGAGGTCGTAGTTTTCACGGTATTCCCTGACCTGGGAGCGCACGAGCTCGCGCTCCTCCTCCGTAAGCTTGCGGGGGTCGAGCTCGTAGCCGAACGTACCCCACTGGGCGACGTCTCCGCGCGTCTTGAATCCGGCGCGCTCATTGGAGGAGACGTGCGCTCCGGCGCAGGACGCGGGATAGCACAGGGAGGTGCCGAACTGGATGTACAGGCGCTCGATCGGATCGCTGTCGTCGCTGGTCCAGATCTGCGGGGAGTAGTACAGCATGGCGGGATCGAAGCGTCCGCCGCCGCCGGAGCAGGTTTCGAGCAGGATGTCCGGGAAGGTCTCCGTAAGGCGGTTCATAAGGTCGTAGGTGCCCAGAATGAAGCGATGGAAGAACTCCGTCTGACGTTCCGGGGGCAGGAGAGCGGAGGCGGCGTCGGAGATGTTGCGGTTGAAGTCCCACTTGACGTAGTCGATGGAATTCTTCGACAGGACATCGTACATCATCGACCAGATGCAGTCGCGTACGTCGGCGCGGGAGACATCCAGAACATACTGATGCCGTCCGATCATGGGCTCACGTCCGCGGACATGCACATGCCAGTCCGGATGCGCGCGGAAGAGGTCGGAATCGGGGGAAATCATCTCGGGCTCGAACCAGATGCCGAAGCGCAGACCATGCGCGTGGACGCGTTCGATCAGGGAGGACAGACCGCCGGGGAGCTTCTTTTCGTTGACGTACCAGTCGCCCAGGGAGGAGCGGTCGTTGTTACGGCATCCGAACCAGCCGTCGTCCATGACGAGCATCTCGATGCCGAGATCCTTGGCGGCAGCCGCAAAATCGACGAGCTTATCCGCATCGAAGTCGAAGTACGCCGCTTCCCAGCTGTTGATCAGGAGAGGACGGCGCTCGGTCTTATAGCGTCCGCGGATGAGGTTATGGTTATAGAAGCGATGGAAGATGCGGCTCATCTCGCCGATGCCCCGATCGGTGAAGACCATGACGGCCTCGGGCGATTCGAAGGTCTCTCCGGGCTCCAGATGCCAGCAGAAATCGGTCGGGTTGATGCCTGCGATGACGCGCGTCGTGCAGTTTAAGTCGCACTCCGCAAATTCCATATGGTTGCCGGAATAGACGAGGCTCACGGCATAGACATCGCCGTGCGACTCATCCGCTCCGCGGGAGGCGAGGGCGATGAAGGGATTCTGGCAGTGACCGGAGGCGCCGCGGCGGCTCTCGACGCCCTGAACGCCGTGCGAAAGAGGACGGCGCTCGATGCTCCGCTCATGGTTGTGCCGCCCGTAGAGGGTAATCATGTCGTAGTCCATGCCCGGCAGATCGAGGCAGAGGCTCATGACGCGCTCCAGCCGGAGCAGGGAATCGGAGGTGTTGCGGACGATGACGCGGCGTGTCATGACTCCGGCATCGGGGAAGACGGTATAGCTGAGCGTAACCAGCAGGCCGGTCACCCGATCCTCCGCATCGATCTCCAGCGTTTCGGCCTCGGTGACGGAGTTTGCATAGGTCGCGGGCTGTCCGAAAATGGGGTGCTTTCCGCAGAAGATGCGGTAGTCCTTATAGCGGATGTCCGTGGTGCTGTCCCCGTTGGCATTCCGAACGGAGAGAGCCGGGATGCGGAAATCTCCCGCGCCGTTCGTGCCGTACTCCATGGGGGCGGTATCGGGCGTGAAGCCGTGCTCGCCGATGACGGGATTGGCGGGGCTGAAGGAAGCATTCTGCGTGCGGCGCTCACGGTCGGGCACATAGGTGTCGGGAATCGGCGCACCGTAGTAGAGGTTGAGAAGGTATCCTTCATCGTAGACGCGGATGATGTAGCTCGAGGAGACGGTATCGAGCTTGAAGGTCATGTGGGATTTGTCAAAGAAAATCGGCATGAGAAATTTCCTTTCGGCGGTGTGGTTTTCTTTTTTTGCATCGGAGGCAGGAGGGGGAAATCGGACGCATCGGAAGACAGGATGATCATGAAAAAAAACGGTACGAAAAGCACTCTTCCCGCAAAGCGTATCATACCACATTTTCGCCCGCGCGGCAACAGCGAATTTCCGCTCCGGGGGAAAAAGGGGAGGGGGGAAAAAAGTCTTCACGGGATAAAAATTACCTGCAGGGGTGCGGCAGAAGGACTGGAGGGATTATCGGTTTGACAAATCTAACCTGTGCGGGTATAATGGAATTCAAGAAGGGGGAAAAGCCCCCTCAGGGGAAGAAATTTCAATAAGAGTCGAAGAAGAGGGAGAGGGAGAGAGAACATGGGACGCATGATGGACAGACTGTTTACAGGGGAGCTGTATCTGCCCGGGGATGAGGAGATTATGCGGGAGCAGCAGGCCTGCCTTGAGATCATGTACGAGTTCAACGCGACGCGTCCGGGAGAGACGGATCGGCGGCAGGAGCTCATGCGGAGGATGCTGGCCGAGGTCGGAGAGGGATGCTATATCGAGCCGCCGCTTCACGCGAATTTCGGAGGAGCGCATATCCACTTCGGAAGTCATGTCTATGCGAATTTCAACCTCACCTGCGTGGATGATTCCCATATCTATGTCGGTGACTATACCATGTTCGGACCGAACGTGACCATTGCCACGGGCGGACACCCCGTCTGGCCGGAGCTTCGGGAGCAGGGCTACCAGTTCAATCTGGCCGTTCACATCGGACGCAACTGCTGGATCGGAGCGGGTGCGATCATCCTGCCGGGCATCACCATCGGAGACAATACGGTTGTCGGAGCGGGCAGCGTCGTGACAAAGGATCTCCCCGCAAATGTGGTCGCTGTCGGCAATCCGGCGAAAATCATTCGGGAAATCGGTGCGCATGACCGTGAGTACTACTATAAGAATCGGAAAATAGACCGGGAAAAGCTGTAAAAAAATAAGGAGACAGAAAAAAAGGGGGGCTTCATTTCGTGAAGCGCAGAAAGGGAATACTTCTTGCCGCGGGGCTGGCCGTGCTCCTGTGCGCCGCGGTACTGGGAGTCCGATGGAGGACGCAGTACAAAAGAACCGAAATCCTGTCCGTGCAGTCCGGGGATTCCTCCCGCACACTGACCGTATACATGGTCGGGGAGCCCGAGTTCCCCTACGGCAGCACGAGAGGGCTCATCGTGCTTTCGCACGGAGGGGAGCGCACGGCTCAGGTGAGCTTCTCCGTGCAGAACGACGGAGCGAATCTCCGGGCGGAGGACTTTGACGAAGTCTGGTCGGAGGACGGCGTATCCGTCACGGTACGGGCCGCCGAGCAGGAGGCCTGCGTATATACGCTGTACTTCGACGGACGGACGAAGCAGGGAGCATGAGTACCGAGAGAGAAAAAAGGAGAGAAAGGAACGACATGAAGGAATCGGAGCTTGAGATCAACCGCGAGTGCCATGTGATCTATTCCGCGAAGGCCGGAAAAACGGTGAAAAAGTACATCGCGCTGCACTACCCGGAAAACCGGCGCGAGGAGGTTTTCACCGCCGTGCAGCTGCAGTTTGTACACTGGCTGAAGGACTACCGAACGGATCTGGGCGGGAAGAAGAACTTTCACAACGGCACGGGCGGAACGTATGACAATATTTTCGTGCTGGCGTACTATGTCGTCTGCCGCGAGGTGACCTCGTTTTCGGAAATCGAGGAGCTGTACGGGGAAATCTTCCTGGACTCCTTCCGAAAGCTGAGCTTTGTCGACTGCAACAGGGGATTTTTCAAAAAGCTCATGTACCGTGCGTTCCAAACGGCAAAGGGGCGGTGCGACAAATGGCATGACTACGAGATGGAGGTCGAGCCGTACCGCGAAGGCGAGCCGATCCGCTACCGCTTTACGGCCTGCCCGGTGGCGGAATTCTGCCGGGCGCATGACCTCCTCGACATTCTGCCCGCTCTGTGCAACGTGGACTATGCCGCCATGGAGATCATCCACGCGCGCCTCATCCGAACCACTACGCTGGGACGGGGGGACTGCTGCGACTACTGCATCTGCGGCGACCGCGACCCGTATGTAAAAGAGCATCCGGAATTCCGCGATGCCGCCGGCGGACGCTGGAATTAACAGCACCCACGAAAAATACGCGAAAAAGAAGCCCGCATCCTCCTTTTGAACGGGACTGCCTTTTTGGGGCAAAGGATGCGGGCTTCTTATTTTTGCCGTACGGCGCGCGGAAGGGGAAAAAAGCGCCTGCGTCACCACTCCGCAACGGAGCCGTCGGCGTGCCGCCAGACGGGGTTTTTCCAGGCATGCGGAGTGCGGTTTTCCTCCTCCACCAGCTCGCGGGAGACGTCCACGCCGAGGCCGGGCAGATGGGGCAGTGCCGCAAAGCCGTCCGTGAACGCGAAGTCCTCGCGGTTTTTCACGTAATCCAGCACGCTGCGGCCGACGTTGTAGTGGATGCCCATGCTCTGCTCCTGGATGATGCCGTTGTAGCAGGTTGCATCGATCTGCAGGCAGGCGGCCAGCGCGATGGGACCCAGGGGACAGTGCGGGGCGAGGGCTACGTCATAGGCCTCCGCCATGGCGGCGATCTTCTTGACCTCCGTCAGGCCGCCCGCATGGGAGAGATCGGGCTGGATGATGTCCACGCCTCCGGTCTGCAGAAGACGCTTGAAGTCATAGCGGGAGAAGAGACGCTCGCCGGTGGCGATGGGGATGTTGCAGGCCGCCGCGATCTCGGGGAAGACCTCCATGCTTTCGCAGAGCACCGGCTCCTCGATGAACATCGGATCGAACTCCTCCAGCTTTTTGGCGAGCACCTTGGCCATGGGCTTGTGTACGCGTCCGTGGAAGTCGATGGCGATGCCGAAGTGCCGGCCGCAGGCCTCGCGGATGGCAGCGACGCGCTCCAGGACGGCATCGATCTTCTCGTAGGAGTCGATCATCTGCAGTTCCTCCGTCGCGTTCATCTTGACGGCGGAAAAGCCGGCGTTTTTGCGCTCCAGCGCGGCCTGAGCCACGTCACGAGGGCGGTCGCCGCCGATCCAGGAGTACACCCGCACGCGGTCGCGGCAGGCTCCGCCCATCAGCTGATACACAGGAGCGTTGAAGTACTTGCCCTTGATGTCCCACAGCGCCTGGTCGATGCCGGAGATCGCGCTCATCAGCACGCCGCCACCGCGGTAGAATCCGGCGCGGTAGATGGTCGACCAGATATCCTCGATGCGCATGGGATCGTGACCGATGAGATAGTCGGCCATCTCCAGTACACAGGCGCGGACGGTGGAGGCATGTCCCTCCAGCACAGCCTCGCCCCAGCCGGACAGCCCGGAATCGGTTGTGAGCTCCACGAAGCACCAGCGCGGACGGACGAGAAACGCGGATACGTTTGTAATCTTCACGGGGATATCCCTCCGATACTAAAAAAATGTAAAGCGCTCCCCCCACAAATCGGGAAATTTCCCGGTTACGGGATGAAGGGGGGAGCGCACCGGCTGTTTTCTTTTTTTAGAGAACTTCGTTCAGCTCCAGACGCTCGCCGTCCGGACCGCGGAAGAGAATCCACTTCGCGCCGTTCGGGAACACAAGATCGCAGAAGGTGATGTCCTCGGTCTCGAACGTGACGCCGCGCGCCTTCAGGGCAGCGTGAACGGCCTCGATGTTCTTCACGCCCAGCGCGATATGATCGACCTTGCCGTCCTCGCGCTGCGGCATGACCGCGGGCTGGATGAGCTCGAGCGTGAGATCGCCCGTGCGGGCAAAGGCGACCTTGTCCGTACCGATAACGCACTCCCAGATGATGTCGAAGTCCAGAATATCGCGGTAGAATTTCTTCGAGACCTCAAGATCCGAGACAAACACGCCGATGTGAGCCGAGCCATGAATTCCTTCCATGATAGTATAAGCTCCTTTCAAAGTATGGTGGATGGGGTCATTATAGCATACTGTGCGGGATTTCGCAATTCCTTTTTTGGACATTTTGCAAAGGTGGGGCAGTGCAGGGATGCGAAGGGAAAGGTTGACGCAGCGTGCACCGCCGTGATAGAATAGGTCTGCCTTTTATATAGTGACGGGAGGGGAATATTCGGATATGCGGATCATGGTCAGCGCCTGTCTTCTGGGGGAGTGCTGCAAGTATTCGGGCGGGCATAATTACTCAAAAGCCGTGGCGCGCTTCATCGAGGGACACGAGGTCATTCCGGTCTGCCCGGAGGTGCTGGGCGGACTGCCGACGCCGCGTGTCCCGGCGGAGCTTCGGGGGAGCCGTGTTGTGACGCGGGACGGGCGGGATGTCAGCCGTGCCTTCCGGGAGGGCGCAGACAGAGCGCTGGCACTCGCGCGGGAAAAGGGCGTACAGCTCGTCATTCTGCAGCCCAGAAGCCCCAGCTGCGGAGCGCGGGAGATCTACGACGGCACGTTTACGGGACGCAAAATCCCAGGGCAGGGCATATTCGCACGGCTGCTGCAGGAAAACGGAATTCCGCTTCTGGATGCGGACGAGCTTGCGGCAGAAGAAAAATAAGCCAAAGGGGAAGAAGAAACCTTTGGGGGAGTGACATACCCGAAACAGGTGCCGGTAAAAGAGAAAGGGTTCGGGGCACACCCCGACTCCAAGAGGGGCAGAGGTGTGCCGCTTGAAAAAGAGGGGGTTCGGGGTACACCCCGACCCCAAGAGGGGCAAAAAGGTGTGCCGGTTAAAAAAGAGGGGGTTCGGGGCACTCCCCGACCCCAAGAGGGGCAAAAGATGTGCCAATAAAAAGGGGGTTCGGGGTACTCCCCGACTACAAAAAGGTATGAGCCATCACGGCAGCCCCCCACGAGAGGGGTAAAACAGGTGCCGACAAGGGGGCTCGGGGCACTCCCCGACCCCAAGAGGAGTAAAAAGGTGCCGGTTGAAAAAGAGGGGGTTCGGGGCACTCCCCGACCCCAAGAGGGGCAAAAGATGCCGGTTGAAAAAGAGGGGGTTCGGGGTACTCCCCGACCACAAAAAGGTATGAGCCATCACGGCAGCCCCCCACAAAAGGAGCAAAAAGGTGCCGACAAGGGGGTTCGGGGCACTCCCCGACCCCAAGAGGAGCAAAAGATGTGCCAATAAAAAGGGGGTTCGGGGTACTCCCCGACCACAAAAAGGTATGAGCCATCACGGCAGCCCCCCACGAGAGGGGTAAAACAGGTGCCGACAAGGGGGCTCGGGGCACTCCCCGACCCCAAGAGGAGTAAAAAGGTGCCGGTTGAAAAAGAGGGGGTTCGGGGCACTCCCCGACCCCAAGAGGGGCAAAAGATGCCGGTTGAAAAAGAGGGGGTTCGGGGTACTCCCCGACCACAAAAAGGTATGAGCCATCACGGCAGCCC
>CAVGLF010000081.1:0-9747 GCA_963630045.1 Butyricicoccaceae bacterium
CATATAAGGAGTGTTGCTTACCATGACTCAGGAGGAACGAATCTTTGCCGGAAAGATGTATTTCCCCGGAGACCCCGAGCTTCGCGCGATGAAGCTGCGTTCGCACAATCTCTGCTCCAAATACAACCAGACCTTCGAGGATGAAACCGAGTACCGTGCCCAGCTCATCCACGAAATCCTGCCCGATATCGGCGAGGGCGCGTTCATGCAGGGACCGATCTTCTTCCACTACGGCGTTCACACCCACATCGGCAAGCGCTTCTTCGGCAACTACAACCTCACCATCCAGGACGATACCACCGTCACCATCGGCGACGATGTGAACTTCGGCCCCGGCGTCACCATTGTCACGCCCGTGCATCCCCTGATTGCGAAGGAACGCAATACGATGTACGATGAAAACGGCGTGCTGCGCCGTCTCTGCTACGCCAAGCCCGTCCATATCGGCAATAACATCTGGTTCGGAGCGAACGTGACCGTCTGCCCGGGCGTCACCATCGGCGACAACTGCGTCATCGGAGCGGGAGCGGTCGTCACGCGGGACATCCCCGCGAACTCCTTTGCCGCGGGCGTTCCCTGCCGCGTCATCCGCGAGATCACGGAGGCCGACAGCATGAAGCACCGCCCCGAGCTTCTTGAGGGCTGCAGTGTCTGGGAGGACTGAGTTTTTTTAAAAGGAAAGGAAGGATTCCAATGAAATCGCAGCGTAAAATCGGCATCATCGGCCTCGGACATGTCGGCGCGCATGTCGCCAACAGTCTGCTGCTGCAGGGCATTGCCGACGAGCTCTACCTGTGCGGTCTGCATGACCAGAAGGTCATCTCCGAGGCGCAGGATCTGCACGATTCTCTGACCTTCGTTCCGTACAACACGCGCATCGTGAACTGCGGGAACCGCTATGAGGATCTGGCGGAGTGCAGCATCATCATCAACTGCGCAGGCGACGTGTCCGGCAGCGCCACGAACCGCGACGGCGAGCTCTTCGGCACAACGGCCTCCGCACAGACCTTTGTGGGACGGATCGTCGGAGCGGGCTTCGACGGCATTCTGATTTCCGTCTCCAACCCCTGCGACGTCGTCTGCACGGCGATCTGGAAGCTGACGGACTATGACCCGAAAAAGATCATCGGCACGGGCTGCGGACTGGATTCCGCGCGTCTGCGCTCGGAGATTTCGAAGGTCACGGGCATCAGCCCGAAGTCCATCGATGCCTACATGATCGGTGAGCACGGCTTTTCGCAGGTCGCCGCATGGAAGGCCGCATCCATCGCGGGCAAGAGACTGTCGGAGCTGGCGCAGGAGTATCCGAAGCTGTACGGCTTCGACCGTGCCGAGGTCGAGGAGCGGGCGCGCAAGGGCGGATATGTGACCTACGCCGGCAAGGGCTGCACGGAGTATGCCGTGGCCAACTGCACGGCACGCATCTGCGCGGCGGTCTTCCACAACGAGCACAGCGTACTGTCCGTATCGACGCTGATGACCGGCCAGTACGGCGAGGAGGGCATCTTCACGTCCCTGCCCTGCGTCATCGGAGCGGACGGCGTGGAGCAGATCTACACACTCGATCTGGCGGAGTCGGAGGAGGAGGGCTTCCACAAAAGCTGCGCCCATATCCGTGAAAACATCGAACGTCTGAAGATGTGGTAACCCGGGGGGGAGGGGAGCCCCTCTGCGCGAAAAGGGTATTGATAACGGGTTAGAAAAACCGCCCCGCGAGGCGTAAAATAATAATGGATAACGGAGGAAAAAAGCATGAAAAAGTACATTGCGGAATTCATCGGGACCTTTGTTCTGGTGCTCTTCGGATGCGGCGTGGCGGCGGTCACGGGCTGCAGCGGGGAGGCGAATGCGGCGTATCTTCTGACAGCTCTGGCGTTCGGCGCCGTGATCGTGGCGATGGCGTATTCCATCGGCAACATCTCCGGCTGCCACATCAACCCTGCGGTATCCGTCGCGGTGTGGATCAACGGCGGCATGGATGCGAAGGACTTCGCGGGCTATGTCATCGCGCAGTTCCTCGGAGCGACGGCCGGAGCCGCCGTGCTGAGGGGGCTCATCGGTACGCAGCTGGGCTTGGGCACAAACGGCCTCTATGCGGGAAGCATCGGCAAGTCCCTCTTAGTTGAGCTCGTGCTGACCTTTGTCTTCGTTCTGGCGGTGCTCGGCGCGACCTCCAAGCCCGAAAACGGCCATGTCGCGGGACTCGTCATCGGCGGCTCCCTGACGCTGGTGCATCTGCTGGGCATCTATTTCACCGGAACGAGCGTCAATCCGGCGCGCTCCTTCGGCCCGGCGCTTCTTCTGGGCGGTGAGGCTCTGGCGAATGTATGGATCTTCATCCTGGCACCCCTTGCGGGCGGTGCTCTGGCTGCTGTAGTCTGGAAGGCTCTTGCGGCGGCGAAAAAGTAAGCAGTATTCCCCTTTTTCGCGATGCGAAAAAAAGCCCTCCCACGCACCCGTACGGAGAATGCGCGGGAGGGCTTTTCCCGTTTTGTATTTTCTAGGCATACTTCACACTTTGTATATTGACTTTCCTTCCGGTTTATCATAAAATAAGGGCATAAATGAAACGTCCGTATTTGTGAAAGGAGTTTATACTCATGAAAAAATTCGATCTGAAGAAGTCCCTTGAAGTCATCAAGCTTCCCGCCAAGCCCGTGAAGGCCGTTTCGAAGAAGAAGAAGTTCCTCGTCGCCGGTCTGGTCGTTGCCGGAGTCGCCGGCCTTGCCGCCGCGGGATACACCGTCTACAAGAAGAAGCTCTGCAAGGGCTGCGAAGCCGAAGAGGCCTGCGAAGAGGCTTGCGAAGAGGCCTGCGAGGAAGTCTGCGAAGAAGCCGCCGCCTGCGAAGAAGCCGCTGAGGAGTGCTGCGAGGCCGCGGAAGCCGCCTGCGAGGAAGCTGCCGAGGAGTGCTGCGAAGCTGCCGAAGCCTGTGAGGAAGCCGCTGCCGAAGCCTGTGAGGAAGCCGCCGAAGAGCCCGCCGAGGAGTGCTGCTGCTGCTGCGCCGAGGCCGCCTGTGAGGAAGCTGCTGCCGAAGAGGAAAAGGCTGAGGAGCCCTGCGAGGCATAAGCGCAGTATCCCCCGAAAATAACCGCAGAAACGTGGTCCCGTGCGTATGGCCTTTTTGTAAAAAAGCCGCGCACGGGACTTTTTAAAAACTGCATTCCCCCATTGGAACTCTCCCGTGGAGCAACACCCCCCGGGGGCAATCCGCAAAGCTTCTCCCTTTTTGGTCGGGGAGTCACTTTCATGTCACGGGCGGGAATGCCTGAGTAGTCTGATGGGGCGCACACTCTGAAGACAAAACCTCCGTATGCCGGGGAAAAAGCATACGGAGGCTTTGTTTTATCTTATGTGCTTTGCCCCTTCTTTTGGAATGGGGCAAAGCACGGGATTTACTCGCTTCGCAGCGCCGCGACGGGATCGCGCTTTGCGGCCTTGCGCGAGGGGATGAGTCCGCCCAGAAGCGTGAGGATCACGCTCAGAATGATCAGACGCACGGCGCTTGCGGCGGGCAGCGCGGCGTTCACGCTTGCCGTGCCCGTCAGCGCGTGGATGACGGCATTGCCCGGAATCAGCAGGAGCATCGTCAGCGCGATGCCGATGCCGCCGGAGAAGAGCCCGATGATGAAGGTCTCGGCGTTGAACACCTGCGAGATGTTGCGCTTCGACGCGCCCAGCGCGCGCAGAATGCCGATTTCCCGCGTCCTCTCCAGCACGGAGATGTAGGTGATGATGCCGATCATGATGGAGGATACGACGAGCGATACCGCGACGAAGGCCACGAGTACATAGGTCACGACGTTGATGATGGTCGTCACCGAGGACATCAGCAGTCCGACATAGTCCGTGTAGTGAATCTGATCCTCCTCGGCTGCCGTATCGTTGTAGGCATCGATGCAGTCGGAGATCGCGTCCTTGTCCTCGAAGCTGTCGGCGTAGAGGCTGATGGAGGACGGCGCATCGTAGCTGACAACGCCGAACGCGGACAGGTTGTCCTCATAGCTCCCCGGCGAGACGAAGCGCTCGTAGATGGCAAGATACGCCTCATCGCCGGCTGCGGACAGATAGGCGTCCGACATGGCGGAGGATTCTCCCGCCGGCATGGAGTCCTGCACGCCCGCTGCTCCCAGAAGCTCCTGCGCAAGCGCGGCCTTTTCCGTGTCGTCCAGTCCCTCAAGATAGACTTTCGCGTCCGCGATCTTCTGCGCATCGTCCGCCGGCGCGAAGCGCATGCCCGAGAGGACGTTCGTATCGGGGTGCTCCTCCTGCGCGCGCACGACTGCGCTGTTCTGCGTGGCGTCAATGACGCGGTCCGTCAGCGCCTTCGTGTAGCCCAGTACCGCCGCCGTCTGCATCGTATCGTCCTCATCCGCGGGGCAGATGATGCCGGAGACGGTCAGCTTCATGGCGCTTCCCAGGAGCTCCTCGATTCCCCGGGTGTCCGTGACGGCCGAGAACGTGCCGTCGGGATTTTCCGTATAGGTGCTGCAGGCGGGCAGCAGGAAGAACTCACGGCTGCAGATGTCCTCATAGCTCCATTTCTGCGTCTCGATCGTCAGCTCCTCGCCGCGCCGGAGCTTCGTCATGATCTCGCGGTACTCCTGCGTCGGGAGGATGCCCAGGCGGTAGAGCATCGTCTGGGAGATTTCGCTGTGGCGGTTGACGATCAGCACGACCTCGTCCGCGCTCTGCGGCCAGGAGCCGTAGAGAAGCTCGTAGCGAGCCTGCTCGGGCTCGCTGACCAGTCCGTCCGGGCCGCAGAGCAGCTCCGTCATGCAGCCGGCGCCGTCCGTCATCATGCTCTGCATGCCGTCTTCGCCGCTTTGCAGCGTGCTGCCGTCGGTATTGACCAGTGTCCCTTCGGAATCATGGGTGTAGACGCTGAATTTCGCGTCATAGGAATAGACGATGCCGTTTTCACCGAGATAGGGCGTAATCGGGCAGTCCTCCTGTTCGAGATACTGCTTGAACGCCGTGAGGTTGTTTTCCGTGAGGCTCGTGGCCATCGTCCCCGCAAGCTCCAGCTCCGAGGGGTCCGAGTACACGCCGTCCAGCGGATGCTCCGCCTCCCCCTGCGCCGCGCTTGCGGTATTCTGCGCCGAGGTGATCAGCGTCGTGAAATCGAGGCTCTGCGCATCGATGGTGATGGGGTAGGAGGTCATGGTGTCCTTCTGGATGTCCGTGATATAGGTATTGACGCCCGTGGAGAGCGACAGGATCAGCGCAATGCCGATGATGCCGATGGAGCCGGCGAACGCCGTCAGAAGCGTCCGCGCCATCTTGGTGCGCAGATTGCTCATGGACAGCGCGAGCGCCGCATGGAAGGGCATGGACGCGTGTCCCATATTCCGATGCACGGGCGCCGTCTGCACATCCTCCTCCGGCTCCGCGGGGTCTGTGTCATCCGTAATGCGTCCATCGCGCAGGCGCACGATGCGCGTGGCGTACTGCTCCGCAAGCTCGGGGTTGTGCGTGACCATCACGACAAGGCGGTCGCGCGCCACCTCGCGCAGAAGCTCCATCACCTGCAGGGAGGTGTCCGTGTCCAGCGCCCCCGTCGGCTCGTCCGCCAGCAGGATGTCGGGATCGTTGACCAGGGCGCGCGCGATGGCAACGCGCTGCATCTGACCGCCGGACATCTGGCTCGGACGTTTGTGGAGCTGATCCCCCAGACCGACCTGCTCCAGCGCGCGCTTTGCCCGCGCCCTCCGCTCCGAACGCTTCACGCCGGAGATCGTCAGCGCAAGCTCGACATTCGCCAGCACGCTCTGATGCGGGATGAGGTTGTAGCTCTGGAAGACGAAGCCGATGGTGTGGCTGCGGTAGGAGTCCCAGTCGCGGTCGGTGTAGCGCTTCGTCGAAACGCCGTTGATGATGAGATCTCCCGAGTCATACCGGTCGAGTCCTCCGATTACGTTCAGAAGCGTCGTCTTGCCCGAGCCCGAGGGGCCGAGAATCGCGACGAATTCACTGGAGCGCAGATTCAGCGTCACGCCGTCCAGCGCGCTCTGCACGAGCCCGCCCGTGACGTACTTTTTGCGGATATCCTGAAGCCTGAGCATAAAATCCTCACAGTCTCCCCTGCATCCGGCTCTGCCGCCCCCGTCCCCACCGATTTTCCCCCGTCTGCGGGAAGTAAAAAGGGGGGAGCGGAGGGGGGAAAAGCCTTATTTTGTATCATTCAGCCGTACAGCATTATACAGCATTTTTCCCGTGCGGCGTACGGAATTTGCATGACAAAAGACTGAATTCTTCGTGAATTTTCTTTGGGGGATTTCCCCCCTCGCTTTTTGAAAAAACGGCGGGCGGGGGGAAAAAGCCTCCCGCCCTCATTGAAAAAATGAAAGAGGCGGGAGGCTCGGTGCATTTTTAAAAATGCCCGTTCTCTCTCTCTTGCGCGAGAGAGGGGGGACGGGAGGAGGGGAAAAGGGGCTGCAGTTTTTCAGGCGTGGGGCAGATTCCAGCGATAGTGCGCCGCGCCGAGACGCAGGGCGATGACGGCGGCACAGCCCACGGCCATGCCCAGCTGCAGCTGGCCTGCGCGGGCGAAGGCCGCACAGATCAGCGCTCCGACGAGGGAGGCGCAGGCATAGATGTGCTTAACGAAGATGTAGGGCTTCTGTCCCGCCAGAAGATCGCGCATGACGCCTCCTCCGACACCCGTGACGACGGCGACGAAGATCATGAGAAAGAGATTGTCTCCGTAGCCCGCGCCGACGGCCGTGCCCAGTCCGTGCACGGTGAAGATGCCCAGCCCAACGGAGTCCGCAGCCAGCAGAAGCCGGTCGAAGCCCGCCGTGCGGCTCTCGAGCCTGCGGCGGATGAAGGGCAGGAAGACGAGCACGGAGACGAGCACCGCCGCCAGCACCTGAGCGGGATTCTGGAACGCTGCGGGAGGCGTGATGCCCAGCACCACATCGCGGATAACGCCTCCTCCGAGCGCGGTCATGAGTCCCATGACCGCCACGCCGAACAGATCCATTCCGTTCCTCATGCCGACCAGCGCACCCGAAACGGCAAACGCCAGCACACCGATCATTTCAAGAATCGAGCTGAACAGATCCATCGAAAACAAGTCCTTTCATCCTCCGGGGCGTATTTTTCTCCTTACGGCCTTTTTTCTGCCGGTGAATCATTATATCAGCTTTTCCCCCGTCCGGTCAAGGGGAACGGCGTGAAAAAACGACCATACGGGAGAAAGTAAAATGCTTCCGCACGGATCGATTTCATTTTCTGCAGGCCTCTTGATGGCCGGAATGAAGTGCGGGGCAGTAAAACAGCGGGGGCAAATCACACGGGAAAAAATCATTTCCGATTTGTTGAAAAAGTACTTGCTTTTTGAAAAAATCTATGGTATAATTCGACTCTGTTAGACTATCGAATCTAAGAAAGGAGCACCTTAGAAGATGCCGAATATCAAGTCTGCCAAGAAGCGCGTTCTGGTTACCGCCACCAAGTCTGCCCAGAACAAGATGGCCAAGTCCGAGTTCAAGAGCGACATGAAGAAGTTCCAGGCTTCCATCGCCGAGGAAGGCGATAAGGCCGCCGCTGTTGCGCTTGCATATAAGAAGGTTGATCAGGCCTGCGCCGCCGGTCTGCTGCATCCGAACACCGCTGCGCGCCGCAAGAGCGCCATCGCGAGAGCCGCGAAGTAAGGGGCTTTTCCCCGCATCCTTCGCCGAAGAGCCTTCGCATCTCTGTTCGGCTGAACCCGTCCCTCCCCGACTTGTGAAAATCCGCGTTTTTGAAGTATCGAACGAGCTTTTTCAAAATGCCGGGGGAAGGACGGGCTCTTTTTTTCCCGCCGGGGGAGGGGGGAAAGGCGGGGGATTCCAGACTGCCGCGGGCTGCGCTTTTTTGGCATACTGACGGTTGAAAAAAACGGCGCATATCCGCTATAATGAACGGTATAAACCATTGCGATAAAGGGAGGATTACCGATATGGAAAACAACAAGCGTCCCGAGTCCATGCAGCGCATCACCACGCCGGAGCTTGCGCGTGCCTTCATTGACGAGCAGGTGGCCGCCGTGCGTGCGCAGGTCGGCTCGGGCAAGGTGCTGCTGGCACTGTCCGGCGGCGTGGATTCGTCCGTCGTGGCGGCTCTGCTGATTCGTGCCATCGGGCGGCAGCTCGTGTGCGTGCACGTCAATCACGGTCTGATGCGCAAGGGCGAGTCGGAGCAGGTCATCGAGGTGTTCCGCAATCAGATGGATGCCAACCTCATCTACATCGATGCGACCGACCGCTTCCTCACGAAGCTCGAGGGCGTGTCCGATCCGGAAAAGAAGCGCCACATCATCGGCGAGGAGTTCATCCGCGTATTCGACGAGGAGGCGCAGAAGCTGGAGGGCATCGGCTATCTGGCGCAGGGCACCATCTACCCCGACATTCTGGAGAGCAAGGGCGTAAAAGCGCATCACAACGTGGGCGGTCTGCCCGAGGGTCTGTCCTTCAAGCTGGTCGAGCCGGTGAAGTTCCTGTTCAAGGATGAGGTGCGCGTGGTAGGCCTTGAGCTGGGACTGCCCGCGTCCATGGTCTATCGTCAGCCCTTCCCGGGTCCCGGACTGGGCGTGCGCTGCCTGGGCGCGATCACGCGCGACCGTCTGCAGGCGCTGCGCGAGGCCGACGCCATCGTGCGCGAGGAGTTCGACCGCAACGGTCTGACGGGCAAGGTCTGGCAGTTCTTCGCCATCGTGCCGGATATGCGCTCCACCGGTGTGCGTGAGGGCCGCCGTGCCTTCGACTGGCCGGTCATCCTGCGCGCCGTCAACACGGTCGATGCCATGACCGCGACGGTTCCCGAGCTCCCCTGGAGCGTGCTGGAGACCATCACGAGCCGCATCCTGGCCGAAGTCCCCGGCGTCTGCCGCGTCCTCTACGACTTAAGCCCCAAGCCCGTTGCGACGATCGAGTGGGAATAATCCGATACGGCTTGACTCAAGTCCGGAAACCCGCACAAATCAAGGGTTTTTAAGCATTGAAAATCGCGAAATAAAGCCATTTAGGGTCTCGTGATACCAATGCAGTACTGCTTGTGCTGCAAAGTGAATAATTTTTCTGTGGCTTGATTGCCCCTGTTCATACCCGAATTAAGGATATGACAGGGGCATTTTTTATTGTTTCTTACTGTATCCCAAAATCAAGCCACCTGTACCTGATACCGGTGTGATACCACCCTCAACCTCGGAATTTTTCAAAAAATACATGAATGTGCTTGATTTTCCATCCCCCGTATCTCCGAATATTTGAAGGGACATTGCCTGACGTTCCTTCAGAAAACAGTTAAATGAAGAGCTCAAGGCAAGCGGGTACATGATTATCACAGGGCGTGTCAGCAGAAAATACCTCGAGGAAAAAGTGTACGGGTATATCGGAAGCGCAAATGTAAATAAAGTGACTAATGAAAGTGGAATATCACAGGAGGTTAAACATGGCAGTTTATAAAGACAACAAACAAAGGACATGGTATGTGTCTGTCAGATATTCAAACTGGCAGGGTGAAAGGTCAGAAAGGTAAAGCGTGGGTTCAAAACCAAGAAAGAAGCACAGGAGTGGGAACAGAATTTCCTTAACGAAAACTCAGGCAATCTGGAAATGACATTCACTGAGTTTGTAGACATCTACGAAAACACAATGAAGGCGAGAGTACGTGAAAGTACCTGGCAAACCAAGGTAAGCATCATTGATTCGACAAAATAAACGAGATATTTTGCTTTATGAAAGTAAAAGCATAGATGTGCCGA
>CAVGLF010000082.1:0-9727 GCA_963630045.1 Butyricicoccaceae bacterium
TCCGGCGAAACCTACAGGCTCACCCACGACGGCACGGCGGTCACCTTCACCCTCGGCGGGGAGAACACCGACATCAGCGGGATTCTGGAAAAAGCATAAATCGCAGTCCCAACATTGATTCTGTGTGGGGGGCGGGCAGGTGCTTCTTGTGCCTGCCCGCCCCCCACAGTCTGCAAAATAAGCGCCGCCCCCCGGTCTGCACGTGGATGCCGGTGCCCGGGGGAGATGGTGCGGCCCCACAGGGGAAGAAAAGGCGGGGACATGATGCGGACTGCACAAAAGGGGGATTGCATTCGGGTATGGAGATATGCTATAATATACTGAAAGCGTTTACACGTACGCTTTGACGCAGCTTTTGGATGAAAACGAGAGGTAGCCTTCTATGCCGGATATGACTGACACCGCGTATATCGGAGATAACGAAATCCACGGCTATTGCACCATCCGGGTCGAGCTGGATGAGGCCGGTCAGCCGTTTGACTGGACATTTATTCATGCCAACGAGGAGCTGGCGCGGATTGAGGGCAGGACGCCGGATCAGCTGATCGGCCACCGCTTTTCCGAGCTTTTCCCGGACGGCAGCCGCAAATGGCTTGAATTCTGCTATGAAGCCGCCTGTCAGGGCCGGAGCGTCAACCTTAATGATGTTTCCGAGGACAAGGAAATATACCTGCATGCGGAGGCCTACCCTGTGGGGCAGCCGGGATACTGCGCCTGTGTGATCTGCGACATCAAGAACAGCATTTCTGCAAAACGCCGGCAGCAGGAGGAGCAGGAGGCGCGGCAGAGGGAGCGGGAGGCACTGCAGAAGGCGCGGGAGGCTGCCGAGGAGGCCGCCGGGCACGCGGAGGTCATAGGCGCGCTTGCCACCATCTACACGACCATCATGGAGGCCGATTTGATAACCCACGGCTTTAAAATCATCCGGACGGACTCGCCGATGATGGACGTCGTGGGTGGAAGGGAACAGGGCAATTTCGATGAGGTCATGGAGGACGTGCTGAAATACTACATGCACCCGGACGATATCGACAGGATGCGGAAATTTATCGACCTGTCGACCCTGGCCGAGCGCATGGGCAGCGAGAGGACCCTCGTGACGGAGTACCGGGCGCCCTACGGCAAGTGGTTTGACTCAAGATTCATCGCCAAGAAGCGCGATGCGGAGGGACGCGTCATATCCGCCGTCTATGCCGCAAGGGATGCTACGCCGGAAAAGCTCAGGGAGCTGCACTACCGCGAGCAGCTTACGGAGCAGCTGATGATATCCGAATCGCTCGCCCGAAACTTCAAGAATGTCTATCTGGTGGATATGGAAAAGAATATGGCGAAGGTCCTGAAGCTGGAGGACGAGTACGCCGAGAACCGCCTCGATGACGTGATGGACACCGAGTTTCCCTACGAGCCGCTTCTGAACGCATGGATCAGCGAAATGGTGCATCCGGACGATCGGGACGCGCTGCGGCAGGCACTGAGCCCGGCTCACCTGCGTGAGGTCTTTGCGGTGCAGGAGGAATACACCGGCAACTACCGCATGCTGATAAACGGGCAGACCGTGTACTATCAGTTCAGCCTCGGCCTTACGAAGGACAAAATCCACCATATTGCCGGCTTCCAGAATGTCGATTCCATCATCCGGGAGCATCTGGAGGAGGAAAAGCGGCAGCATGCGCTGGAGCAGGCGTACCGGGAGCAGCTGCGCGCCGCCGCGGAGGCAGCCGAAAAGGCCAACAAGGCCAAGACCGAGTTCCTCCTGCGCATGAGCCACGACATCCGCACGCCGCTCAACGGCATCCGCGGCATGCTGGACATTGCGGATCATTACGGCAGCGATCTGGAAAAGGTGAAGGAGTGCCGCCGCAAGATGCGCGAATCCTCGAACATTCTGCTGGAGCTGATCAACGAGGTGCTCGATATGAGCAAGCTCGAATCCGGCGAGGTGACGCTGGAGCACGTTCCGTTCAATCTTGCCGCCATATCCTCCGAGGTGTTCACGGTCATTGAGAAAATGGCCGAGGAGCAGACGATTGAAGTCATTGAGGACTGCAGCGTGCAGCACACGAGGCTTATCGGCAGCCCGGTACACTATAAGCGGCTTCTGCTGAATATTATGGGCAATGCCATCAAGTACAACCGCCCGAACGGCAAGGTCTATACCACCTGCCGCGAGACGTCCTTTGACGGCAGGACTGCCGTGCTGGAAACGGTGATCCGCGATACCGGCATCGGCATGAGCGAGGAGTTCCAGAAGCATCTCTTTGAGCCGTTCTCACAGGAGAATGCCAATGTACGCACCAAATACGGCGGCACCGGGCTGGGACTGTCCATATCCAAAAGCCTTGCGGAGAAGCTGGGCGGCACGATTGCGTGCGAGAGCCGGAAGGATGTCGGCACGACGTTTACCATCCGGATTCCCTTTGAGGTGGATTTCTCGGAATCTGCCCGGACGGCGCAGGACGGCGGGGAGGAGGCCTCCATCGCCGGCGAGACGGTAATTCTGGCCGAGGACAATGATATCAACCTTGAAATCGCGCAGTTCGTCTTAAGCGGTGCCGGCGCGGGCGTTATCCCGGTGCATAACGGCGAGGAGGCCGTCCGCGCGTTCGCCGCATCAAAGCCCGGCGAAATCTCCGCCATCCTCATGGATCTGATGATGCCCGTGATGGACGGCTACGAGGCTGCCCGCCGCATCCGCGCCATGGACAGACCCGATGCCGCGGAAATCCCCATCATCGCCATGACCGCCAATGCCTTTGTCGAGGACAGGATCGCTACGAAAAAGGCCGGCATGAACGCGCATATCGCAAAGCCGCTGGATGCGGGCAAGGTGATCCGCGTCATCGCCGGACAGGTAAAGGAGGCGAGGAGGGAAAAAACGGAATAGCTCCCGCCTCCGCGGACCCCCTCTTTTTTGGGGGGAAAAATAAAAAAAGGAGAAGCTCACCATGGACTATCGGATCATTCTGCCCGCCGCGCCCTCCAAGGTGGAGCGCCATGCCGCCGGGGAGCTGCAGACCTGGCTGTCGCGCGCCTATACCGATACGTTTTCCGTTGCCTGTGAGCCCGAAGAGGGCACGTTCTATGTCGGCTGTACCGCATTTGCCGAGGCGCGCGGCATCCGTGCGCAGGGAGGCTGCAACTCGCTGAACGGAGTTGAGGCGTGGGTCGTGCGTGCCGCAGACGGCGCGCTGGTGCTGACCGGCGGACGGAAAAGCACCGACCGGGGTATCCTCTATGCCGTGGAGCATTACCTTGAGGACGTCGTCGGCGTACGCTTCTGGAACGCGCTGGAGGAATATGTCCCGCAGCACGGCGCGTTTTCCCCCGATGCCTCGCTCGATCTCTCCGGCGAGCCGGAGGCCGTCATGCGCATGCCCATCGCCGGCGCGTATATCGGAGACGATGAGGTCTTCTGCGTGCGGCGCCGCTCCAATCAGATCCGGATCTCCGACGAATGGGGCGGCTGTGTCGACTGCTCCCCGCGCGGCCGCTGCCACACCGTGAGCGGCATTCTGAACCCCGAGGGCCTGTACGAGCTGCATCCGGAGTGGTTTGCATGGAGCGAGCGGGATCAGCGCCATCTGCCCTACGGACAGTACTGCCTGAACAACGAGGAGTTCCTTCAGGCCTTCGAAAAGGCGTTCCTCGATGACATCGCCCGCATTTATGCAGACTGCGATGCGCGCGGCGCGTCCCGTCCACATCACTTCCACATTTCGCTGAACGACAGCGCCTTCGACTGCGAGTGCCCCGTCTGCTGCGAACGTGTACGCCGCAGTGGCGGCACCGGGAACGTGCTGCGCTTTGTCAACCGCATGGCGCGCGCCGCAGCGAAGGTCTACCCCGGTATCCTGGTCGAGACGCTCGTGTACTATACCTATATGGAGCTGCCGCTGGATGACACCGTTCCGGAGAAGAACGTGATCGTCCGTCTGGCCGACCTGGAGGTCGACATCCTGCACGGGCTGGATCATCCGAACAACGCCCATATGCTCGAGGTGCTGGAGGGCTGGTCGCGCCTGTGCGCCGTGAACGGCAATCCGCTGTGCCTCTGGGACTACAACATCAACGTGCTTCTCTCCACCGTCATGCCCAATGTCTACCGTCTGGGCGAGCTGTTCCGCACCTATGCGAAAAACCGCGTGGAGGGCTACTTTATCGAGCATGAGGAGCCGCTGCTCTCCGATTTCTGGTGTCTGAAAAACTGGGTGCTGTCCCATCTGGCAGAGGATCCCTATGCCGACGACCGCCGGCTCATCCGGGACTTCATGGAGGGCTACTACGGCGCCGCCGCGCCGAAGCTGACGGAGTATCTCGACCTGTACTCCGCAGCCGGAGCCGCGTCTCCGCTGCGGATGCGCTGCGTCGAAAACTTCAGCAAGGCCGACTTCCTGACCTATGAGCTGATTCTCGAGGGGAACCGCCTCCTTGACGAGGCCGCCGATGCGGTGCAGTACGATGAGGTGCTCTCCCGCAGAGTCCGTCAGGCGCGCGCCCCCCTGGACGTGACCATCCTTACCCGCTATGACAGTCTGCTGTATGCGGCGCGGCGCCGCGGGGAGACCTGCCCCCTGGCGAGGGAGACCGCTGCGCTGCGCTACGCGCTGACGGTTCGGGAGACGATTCTGCAGACGGAGCCCTACCGCATGGAGCACGGGGTGACCTCCTGCCGCTTCTGGGAGGGACTCGTTCCGCTTCTGTATCAGATGGGACCGTACAAGCCCCATCCGCTGCCCGAATGCTTTGAGGGACGGGACGTGCTGGAGGTGGCGCTGTACGACTATGTCACGCAGCTGTCGCCGGAGAAGGGCGTTGTCTACGAGCCGGACGCGCAGTCCGTCACGGGATACTCCGCGCGCTGCCAGCTTGACCGCATGCTGGAGCACGCACGGGATCAGTGCATCGTGAAGCACGAAGGCGAGCCGGGCGGCACCTACTTCTTCCGGCTGCGCCACAACGGCCGGGAAATCACAAGACCGCTGACGCTTGAGGAGCTGAAGCCGAACGAGTACGGGCTCTACCGGCTCTTCGACATCGACGGGCTGACGGAGGGCTCCAACACGCTCCTGACGATCGTGAAGCATCTCGTGGTGCTGCATATGTCCGGCTTTGCGAACATCTTCCCGCATAAAAACGTCACCGTCTGGGTCTCGATGAAGCCCACGGGCGCGGCCTTCGGCGGAAGCTCCGGCGATGTGGACGCACTGTGGTTCGACCGGATGTTCCTCGAGGCGAGGGACTAAAAGAAAAAAAGCGTCCGCCATGCGCCGCGCGGGTTCCCACCCTCCATGAGCTTTACCCCCGGGGGGGAGGGGTAAAACGCGAAAAAAAATCCGAGCCTTTCCCAAATTTCTTTCACGACGGGGAAGGGCTCGGATTTCCTTATGCTCCGAGGGGGGATAAAGGGGGGAAAATGCGTCAATACCCGCGGTAGGCGCGGTGGTCTGCGCGGATCTCGGCCAGCGCTTCGGGGTTTCCGTAGAGATTCGCAGTGAGTACCGCCAGCAGGGAGGCCGCATTCGTGATGGCCTGATGGGTATCGTCCGAGATCATGGCGTCCGCGAATTCCTTGGTGTGGCAGGTATAGGGCTTCCCGATGCTCATGATCGGATGGAAGGCCGGGCAGTGATAGTCCACGTTGCCGATGTCCGACGAGCCCGTCATGACGGACTCCCCGGAGGAGTACTCGAGCCCAAGCTCGCAAAAGCAGCTTTCCAGCGCGGCCTTTTCGTACCGGCTGATGTACAGCTCGTGGAAGGGCTCGCAGAGGGGGAAGAGCTCGACCTCGGTCTGTGTGGCCAGGGCGGCGGCGCGGGCGCAGTCCTGAACCCAGGCCGTGATACCGTCCAGATCGCGCCGCCTGGGCGCACGCGTCAGGAATTCCACCTCGGACAGCTCCGGCACGATGTTGGAGGCGGTGCCGCCCTCCTTGATGACGCCGTGCATGCGCGCCTCGGGAATGACGTGCTGGCGCATGGCATCGACGGCGTTGAAGAAGAGACGCGCCGCATCGAGGGCGTTGCGTCCCAGCCACGGCTCCGCCGCCGCATGAGCGGGCTTTCCGTGCCAGCGGATGCCGATGCCGTCCAGCGCGATGTACTGGATATCCGCGGAGGTCTTCGGCCCCATATGCACCATGGCGGCGAAGTCATAGCCGTCGAACACGCCGTTTTTGGCCATGACGGTCTTGGCGCCGCTGTATTCCTCGTCCGGCGTGCCGATGAGGTCCACGCCGAAGTCGTACTCGTCCCTGTGCGCGGCAAAGGCGAGCGCCGCCAGAACGCTGGCAGAGCCGCTTGCGCAGTGTCCGCAGGCGTGCCCGAGGCCGCGCAGCGCATCGTACTCCGCAAGCAGCGCGACGCGGTGCCGGCGCTCCGGGGCGATTCTTGCACAGAAGCCCGTCTCATATCCCGCAAAGGGGTACTCCACATCCAGACCATGCGCCCGGAGAAGCCCGACGATGGCGGCAGAGGTTTCGTACTCGGCCAGCCCGATTTCGGGATGCTCCGCGATGCGGTCGCTGAGCGCATGCGCCTCGGGCGCATACGCGTGAATGCCGTCCAGAAGATGCTGCTTGAGCTGCTCGGTGTTCATATGTCGATAGTCTCCGATTTCTTTTATTGTACTTGCCGGCATCGAAGATGTCGGTACTGAAAGATGCCGCTGCAGCGTCTGTTCAAGGCATGCAGCGGCATTTTTGTGTTCCCCGAAAAGGGGGGCTTATACGTAATTGATGACAGTCGCCAGAATGACGAAGAAGGACTGCAGGGCGAAGAGGATGCCGAAGACGGGGAGGATGAACTTGTACCACTTTCCGAGCGGGATCTTGGCGATGCCCATGCAGATTGCGCAGGAGGCCGTCGGCCAGAGCATGTTCGAGTAGCCGTCGCCGAACTGGTAGGCCAGGACGGCAATCTGACGGTTCAGACCGGTCAGGTCGGCCAGAGGCACGATGATCGGCATGATGGCGGTGGCCTGACCGCTGCCGGAGGGGATGAAGAAGTTCAAAAGGTTCTGGAACACCAGCATGACCTCGGCGGTTGCCCACTGCGGCAGACCGTTCATCAGGCTCGCGCAGGCATGCACGACGGTGTCGATGATCAGACCGGACTTCATGATCACGAGGATGGTTCTGGAGAGGCCGACGACGACGATGGCGTCCATCATCTCGGAGAAGGAGTTTGCAAGGTCGTTGCAGATGTTCTCGGCGCCGCGTCCGTCAAGCACGGAGGTCAGAATGCCGAAGATGAGGAAGATGGCGCTCATCTCGTTTAAGTACCAGCCGAACTTCAGCGAGCCGAAGACGATGAGGAAGATGGCAAGCGCCATGCCGGCGACGATGATCTTCTGCTTCGCCGTGAACTTGTCGCCGTTTTCGGACTCGATCTTGAAGGCGGAGAAGTCCATGCCGTAGACGACGCTCTTCGTCGGGTCCTTTTTCACGCGGTTTCCATAGGTCAGGGTGATGGCCATCCACGCTCCGACGAATACGACGAAGATGATGATGCGGTAGAGGATGCCGGAGAACAGCGGCAGCTCGGCGATGGACTGCGCGATGCCGATGGTGAAGGGGTTCGTCGTCGCGGAGGCGAAGCCTACGGAGACGGCGCCGTAGCAGATGCAGACGCCGACGATGGCATCATAGCCGAAGGCGTAGGCGACGGCGATGAAGATCGGTACCAGACCCCAGACCGTATCCAGCTCGCCGTAGGTGGAGCCGGCCACGGCCCACAGGAGGATCGAGATCGGAATGAAGAGCCGGGCGCTCTTCTCCTTGCCGGCCACGAGCTTGTTGATCAGCGCGGTCAGCGCGCCGGTCTTCATGATGGAATAGATCCAGAAATAGCCGAAGAGGATGAGGAAGATGACCTGTCCGCCGTCGATGAAGCCCTGGGCCACGGCGACAAACATTCTGAACGGGGTGACGGGACTCTGCTCGACCGTGGTATAGCTGGAGGCATCGACAACCGTCGAGCCGGCGGCGTTGACGGTGTACTGATACTCGCCGGCCGGGACGACATACGTCGCAACGGTGACGACCGCGATCAGGATGAACAGCAGCAGCTTGCTGCTCGGGAAGGAAAACTTTTTCTTGGGCTTATCCATATTGCTGCCCCTCACAATCAAAAATATTTTTTCTGGGGTTTTGAAGGCGGGATCCGTGGGTGGAAAAAACTGCGGCGTTATTTAAAAGCGCAGGGACATGCAGCTTAAGCCGCCGTCGAGCTTGCGGAACTCCGAGGTATCGCAGAGGATGACGTTGTAGCCCGCCTCGCGCACCAGCTTTTCCACGCCGGGGTAGCCCGCGGGGACGATGACGGTTCCGTTCATCCAGATGCAGTTGGCGGCGTAATCCTCGCCCTCGGGGATGAGGATTTTGTTGTAGCGGGCAAAATCGGGCTTGGTGACGAATTCGCCCGAGACGAGCATATTGTTGTTCTCGATGTAGTTGACACCCGTCTTCAGATGCAGCACCTTCTCGAGCTTCACCTCGGAGCAGGTCATGCCGTACTGAGCGAGGATCTCGGAGAACTGGCGGATGCCCTCTTTATTCGTACGCGCGGACTGGCCGACGTAGAAGTGATCGCCCACCATCATGACGTCGCCGCCCTCGAGACGACCCTCACCCGTGATGAAGTGGATCCTGTCCTCGGGGTAGAACTTCTTGATGGCGCCCAGAATCTCGACCTTTTCGCCGTTTCTGGATTCGGCGCCGGGGTTGGTGATGATGGCGCAGCTCTTCGTGACGACGGCCGGATCCTCGACAAAGACGGAATCCGGATACTGCTCCAGCGCCGGGAGCACCTCGACCTGCACGCCGCACTGCCGAAGCGCCTCGACATAGCGCTCATGCTGCAGGCAGGCAAGCTCGTAATCGGGCTTTCCGGGATACAGTCCGCTGGTGATGCCGTCGACCAGAGCGCGGCACGGCTTTCTGACGATGCAATTCCTGAACATGCTTTCTCTCCTCTTGCCTATGTCCCCCGCAGCGCATCGCGCGGGAATCTCTTTACCTGCATAATTATACATTCCTGCGTGAAAAAGTCAAGAGCAATCTGCGATTTCATGGACTTGTACGATGCGCGGCGAATCCGGGATTTCATCCTTTGTACACATTTTACATGACGCGGAGGAGGCACCTGCCCCGAGGGGGGACGGATGCATTTTTCCGGCCGGGAGGAGATACTTTTCCCCGCATTCCACGCAGATTCTCCGCTTTGTGGATCGACTTTCCTTTGCTTTGGGCGTATACTCACAGGCAGATCAAAGGAAAACGGGAGGCTATGCGGAAAGATGAATCAGATTGCGATCGGGAATTACATTGCACAGAAGCGCCGTGCATTAAACCTTACGCAGGAGCAGCTGGGCGAGCAGGCCGGTGTATCGAACAAGACCGTATCGAAGTGGAAACGGGGCGGAGCATGCCGGATTACGGCATCATCGGAGGGCTCTGCGAGGCACTGCATATTACGCTGGCGGAGCTGATGGACGGGGAGGACGCAGCCGAGGACAGCGTGCGCACCTATGACGATGCGCAGATCCTTGACCTGCTGCGCCGTACGCAGGAGCTGGGGCTCTCAATCGTCGAAATGATCGCGGGACTGGTCACGATACTGAAAACCCCAGGGAATAATCCCTTCATAACGCTGTTAAAAAAACACAGGACTCAATACCGCGGGCCAATAGCGAAGTAATTAAGTAGGATACGGTGAAGTCCCGAAATTTG
>CAVGLF010000083.1:0-9644 GCA_963630045.1 Butyricicoccaceae bacterium
ACAAGACCGGCGCGGAGCTTCCCTCCACCGGCGGCATGGGCACGACGATCTTCTACATTCTGGGCGGCGCGATGGCAGCCGGCGCGGGTGTCATTCTCGTGACGAAAAAGCGCATGGGCAAGTCGGACGACTGAGCTTTTCCGCAAGGATTTTCCCCCCGACGCAAATAAGTCCTTTTCCCCGTCGGGGGACGCGCGCCCCGGGGGAGAGCATAAGACAAAACCCCCGATGATTTCTCCAAGGAGAGACGCCCCCAGACCATGAAAAACAAACTGTCCACGATTCTGCTGATTCTGATCTTCGCCGCGGGACTGGCTCTGCTGCTGTATCCGACGGTCAGCGACTACTGGAACAAGAGGCATGCCTCCCAGGCGGTCGCGAATTACTCCGAAGAGGTCAAAAATCTGGCGGGTGACCGCTATGACCGGATGCTGCGGGACGCCGGAGTCTATAACGCAGAGCTTCTCGGGCGCGAAACAGCCTATGCGCTGACAGCGGATCAGCGGGCGGAGTATGATTCGCTTTTGAACCTCGATGGAACGGGCATCATGGGCTATATCGAGATTCCCGCGATCAACGTATCCCTGCCGATCTATCACGGCACGGAGGACTCGGTGCTGCAGGTCGGCGTCGGACACATCGAGTGGTCGAGCCTGCCCACGGGCGGAGAGGACACACACTGCGTTCTCTCGGGACATCGAGGGCTCCCCAGCGCGAAGCTGTTTACGAATCTCGACCGGCTGGTGACGGGCGATACCTTCGTCATCCGAGTGCTGGACGAGGAGATTACCTATGAGGTGGATCAGATCCTCATCGTCGAGCCGGAGGACGTTTCGGCACTCACGATCTGCGAGGGGCAGGATCTGTGCACGCTCGTCACCTGCACGCCCTACGGCATCAATACGCAGCGGCTTCTGGTACGCGGGCATCGCGTGGAAAACGCGCCCGAGGAGGTGCATGTCACCTCGGATGCCATTCAGATCGAGCCCGTGATCGTCGCGCCGATTGTCGCGGCTCCGATGCTCGTGCTGCTGCTCGCGGTTCTGCTCATCTCCACGGGAAAGGGAAAACACAAAGGAAAGGGGAATTCGGGAACATGAAGAGGAAGCTGGGAATCCTCGCGGCGCTCCTGGTCTGCTGCACGCTGATCATGCCCGCACGGACCTTCGCCCGGGAGCTGCCGGACATGGAGCGCGCGGGCAGCATCACGCTGACGCTTGAAAACGGCGGCGTACCGCTCACAGGCGGCGTGTTCGAGCTTTTCCTTGTGGGCGAGATTGCCGGGGAAGACGGAAACCTCGAATTCGCTCCGTCGGCAAACATCGCGGGCTACACGGGGCGCTTTGACCATATCGAAAGCTCCGCCGCAGCACAGGAAATCTGGAATTATGTAACCCTGAACTCCGTTCCCGCGTACACGACGATGGTCAATACGGACGGCACGGTCGTCTTCCGGGACTTGCGCCCCGGGCTCTATCTGGTCGCCCAGAAGGAGTCCTCGGGCGAGTATCAGGGCATTTCTCCCTTCCTGGTCTCCGTCCCGAGGGTTGAAAACGGCACGTATCTCTATGATGTCGATGCCGCGCCGAAGATCGGTACGGTCATTCCCGTGACAACGCCCGGAACCGCGCAGACAACGCCCCGCGACCCGGGCGTCCCCGGGTATACGACGACGCCTGAAGTCCCCGGGTATACGACGACGCCTGAAGTCCCCGGGTATACGACGACACCCGAAGTCCCCGGGTATACGACAACACCCGGCACCCCCGGGTATACCACCACACCGTACACGACCGTCCCCCCGGCGGAGCAGCCGGAGCCCACGCTCCCGCAGACGGGGCAGCTGAACTGGCCCGTGCCCGTGCTCACCTGCGCGGGGCTTGTGCTGTTCGTATTCGGCTGGACGCTGCGCTTTACGAAGAAAAATGAAGATGCGCAATAAAATCGGAAACGGACTCATGATTCTGGGGGCAGTGCTTCTTACGGCGGCGCTGTCCCTGTTTTGCTGGAACCGGTACGAGGATCGCTCCTCCGGACGCGCGGCGGAATCTTTAACGGCGGAGGTTATCGAGGCAATCTCCGCGGGAGCTGCATCCCCACAGACATCGTCCGCGGAGGCAGAAGAAAGCCATGAAGCGGGCGAAACGGAGGATTCGGGACAAGAAGCAGCGCCCACGGAACACATGTCAGAGGACGAACGGTTAAGCTCCGAAGCCGTCCCCTTCGGGGAGACAGAGGAAGCGGAGCCGCGGGAGACGGCGATGAGCGCTGCCTGGATTGACGGGCACGGCTATATCGGGGTTCTCAGAATCCAGAGCCTCGGGCTGGAGCTCGGGGTCATGAGCGAATGGAGCTACGCAAATCTGAAGCTCTCTCCGTGCCGCTACTCGGGAAGCACAGACGAGGACAATCTGGTCATCTGCGGGCACAACTACAGCCGGCACTTCGGACATCTGGGACAGATCGCAGTAGGGGATGAGGTGCTCTTCACCGATATGGAGGGGGAGAGCATACGCTACGAGGTCATCACGGTGGAGACGCTGGAGCCCACGGCAATCGGGGAGATGACGTCGGGGGAGTACGACCTGACGCTATTCACCTGCACCTACGGAGGTACCGCGCGCACCGCCGTGCGCTGCGACAGAGCTTCATAAACGAAAAACCTGCGGGGCTGATGTGAGCGCCGCAGGTTTTTTTAAGGTATAACAGCTTTCTTCCCGCATCCATGCGGGATTCCTGCACGGGATGCGGAAAACGAACGGATGCACGAGAAATCCGGACGCACACAAAGGAGGGGGCAAAAAAGCGCGGGAGACGTGAGCACGGGCCGGACGGGTTATTTTGCGTCTGTGGACAGAGCGGTCTGCTTCCTCATTTTGAGGAAGTACACAAGATTCAGCAGGATGCCCGCGACCGTCGCTGCGGGCGCGGAGAGGCCGATGCCGGTCAGATTCGCGTCGGGACGGATGCTCATGTAATACGCCAGAGGCAGGCGCACGAGCAGCGTCTGCGCCAGTCCCTGCACCATGACCCACACGGTCTGATTGTGCCCGTTGAAGTAGCCGATCATACTGAACAGGATCGCCGTGACGATGGTCTCCGGCGCGAAGCCGCGCAGGTAATCGAAGCCGTTCTGAATGACGGCGGGTTCATTCGTAAACAGAGCCGTGAGCGCGTCGCCCTTGAGCATCACGAGCGCGAAGGCCAGACAGCCGATGCCGATGCCCACGCCCATACCGGTGAACATGGCCTCCCGGGCGCGTTTTTCGTTGTTTGCACCCACGTTCTGAGAGACGAACGAGGCCATGGACTGCATCAGGGAGCTCGGCACGAGCATGGCGAAGTTGACGACCTTGCAGCCGACTCCGTAGCCGGACGAGGCTTCGAGCCCCAGACGGTTTACGAAGGCGCACAGCGCCAGAAACGAGATCTGCGTCAGACACTCCTGCAGCGCGAGCGGGAGACCGATTTTCAGAGCCTGACGGCACTGATCGTTCATGCGGAAATCGCTCTTTTCGATTTTGAACGGAAGCCCGCGTCTGCGCAGGAGAAGAAGCGCGAATACGACGCTGACCGCCTGCGCGAAAACCGTCGCGGCGGCGGCTCCGGCGGCATCCAGATGGAACACGGCGACCAGCAGCAGATCTCCCACGATATTCACGACGCAGGCCACGGCTACGAAGAGCAGGGGAGAGCGGCTGTCGCCCAGTCCGCGGAAGATGGCGGAGAGAAGGTTGTAGGCGATGATGAAGAAGATGCCCGCGCCGCAGATGCGCACATACTCCGCGGTTTTTTCCAGAGCTTCCTTTGGAGCCTGCATCAGCCGGGAAATCGGCTTCGCGAAGCCCACGAGAGCGATGAGCAAAACGGCGGTGATGACGGAGAACACGACGATCGAGCCGCCGATGAGCGCGCCGATCTTTTCCGGCTTCTTCTCGCCCAGACGGCGCGCGATCATGACGGTCACGCCCATGGCGAGCTGCGTCACGACAAAGGTCACGAGATTCAGCACCTGACTGCCCGTGGAGACGGCAGAGAGTCCGGCCGTCGTGCCGAAACGTCCGACCACCAGCAGATCCACCGCGCCGTACGCCGCCTGCAGGATCAGCGCACCGAGAATGGGGATCATGAAGGCAATCAGCTTCTTCAAAATGCTCCCTTGAGTGAAATCCGACTTTGTGCTGTTCAATGTCAGTCCTCCTTTACAAACATCACATCATAGAATGCCTTAATGGTTCGAATCATGCAGTCCGCGTCGTCCTCCGGAATATCGCGAAGCGCGCGGGCGAGCGAGTCAAGATACTGCTGATCAAACCTTTCGGAGAGCGCCGCGCCCTCCTGCGTGACACAGAGATGGACGACGCGCCCGTCCCTGTCCGACGCGGTCTTGGTCAGAAGCCCGCGCGATTCCATATCCCGCACGGTTCTCGTCACGCCCGGAAGCGGCAGCCCGAGTGCGCGGCTCAGGTCGGAAACCCGTACGCTTCCGTTCTCCGCCGCGAGCTTTTGCATCACATCGAGATAGCGGATATACGCGGGTCTTACGCCCTCCGGCAGCGGCGGAAGCGCATCGTGTATCCGCTTGGCAAGATAGCAGGCATCCAGCATTCGCCGGACCTTTTCGGCAGTCATAGCACCCTCCCGTTTCGGTTGCCCTGCGGCAGTTATCACCGGTGATAATTACCGCATGTAATTACCGCTGGTAATTATACGCCTGCCGGGGAGGGCTTGTCAAGGAAAAGAGGAAACAGGATTGACCCCGAAATAATCCGCTGTTTTCAGCATAATTATCCCCCCTCATCCGCCGTTTTCCCCCGTCCCGCCCTTGACAATCCGCACGGATCATGCCATAATGAGCCTGTGGGCAAGCGCCCGGGGGAATATTGGAAAAAAGAGAGATAAGGGGGAAAACCCATGAGCAGACTGACGGATTTACAGCGGAAGCTGCGCGAGCGTGAGCCCGTGCTCGGCACGACCATCGGCAATGTAGCGTGGTCGGGGCTTGCGCAGAAGGCGGCGGCCTTTCCCTTCGATTTTCTTGTACTGGATGAGGAGCACGGAACGCTCAGTGCAGAATCCTCCGAGGAGATTCTGCGCGTGTGCCGCCTGTGCGATCTGCCGACCATCGTGCGGATTCCGGATGCCGTGCCGCATCTCATTTCCAAGACGCTGGACATGGGCGCGGACGGGCTGATGATCCCGCGTTTCGAGCGCATGGAGCAGCTGGAGACCGCCGTGCGCGCCGCCCGCTACTACCCGCGCGGCCGCAAGGGCTGCGGGGGCTTCTCGAATCTGCGCCCCGAGGACGGCGGCAGTGTTCTGACCTATAACGACAACCGCTTGCTCGTCATCCAGATCGAGTCGCGCGAGGGTCTTGCCATTCTGCCCCGGGCACTGGAGCAGTACGCGCAGGAGATCGCGTGCGTGCTTATCGGTCCGTATGATTCTTCCATCATGCTTGGAACTCCGCTGGACATCACAAGCGATTGCATGACGGAGTATATCGCAGAGGTGTTCCGAATCTGCCGCGATGCGGGAGTTTCCTGCGGGAGCTTTGTCGACAGCGCCTCCATGATTCCGCGCTACCGCGATCTGGGCGCGAATGTCTACTGGACGGGTACGGAGATTTCGCTTTTGTGCGAGGCCTTCGGAAATCTGTGCCGTACGTTTGAGGAGGAGACAAAGTGACGAAGCTGCACGGCGTGTATACCTACAATATCCCCGAATCGATCACGCGCGGCATAGACGGCTGTGTGCTGGATGCCGTGAGCGAGGACCCTGCCGTCTACCGGGGGTATGCCGGCAGGGAGGACATCAATTTCCTCGTCATCCGTCAGGGCATCACAAACGATGCGCTGGAATATTATCCGAATGTCCGCTGGCTCCAGCTGCTGAATGCCGGCTTTGAAAAGGTCGATCTGGAGCTGCTGCGCCGGCGCGGCATCGTCTTCACCAACGCGAGAAGCGTCTACTGCGCCACCATCGCGGAGGACGTGCTGGCGAAGCTCCTGCTCCTGGCGCGCAATTATCTGACGCATTTCGGCGATCAGACAAGGCATTTCTGGCCGAGCGATTCGGAGCTTCCCAATTACAACCTCGATCTTTCCGGACGGGTGCTGGGCATTCTGGGAGCGGGAGCCATCGGACGCGAAATCGCCGTCCGTGCCTCGGCCTTCGGACTGCATGTGCGCGGCTATGACCCCTATATCGCAGAGCGCGAGGGCTTTGAGGCGATCTATCAGGGGACTGACGGCCTTGCGCGCCTTCTGGGGGAGAGCGATTTCGTTGTGACGAGCCTGCCCGTCACGCCCGAGACTGCGGACATCATCAACGACACGACGCTTTCGTATATGAAGCCGACGGCGTACCTCATCAATGTCGCGCGCGGCGCGATTGTCGACGAGGAGGCACTGGTGCGCGCGCTGAATGAGCGGCGCATTGCGGGCGCCGCGCTGGACGTGACGAAGCACGAGCCGCTCGAGGCGGACAGCCCCCTCTGGACGGCGCGGAATCTGATCATCACGCCGCATCGCGCGGCCTACGGCGATCAGATGCAGCATAAGATGTGCGCCTTGATCGAGCGCAACATCCGTCACTGGCTCGCAGGCGAGAAGCTGGAGGACAGAATCCTCTGAAAACAGGGACACATCGGCCGTCCCGCTTCAGCCGGGGCTGCTGCGGGCTTATTTTTCAAGAAAAGAAGGGAATGCAGTCATGTCTCTCATACTCATTGCAGCAATCGTACTCTTTGTCATCATCATGTTTTTCTCCGGGTATCTGAAGGCGCCGCCGGATACGGCGTATATCATCTCCGGACTCGGAAAAAAGCGCATCCTCATCGGTAAGGCCGGCTGGAGACTGCCGTTCTTCGAGCGCGTGGACAAGCTGTCCCTGCGCATCATGCAGGTGGACGTCAAGACCAGCGATGCCGTACCGACCAACGAGTTCATCAACGTCAGCGTAGACGGCGTGGCCAACGTGAAAATCAGCTCCGAGCCGGAGCTGCTGCAGCTGGCGGCCGAGGCGCTTCTGGGCAAGCGTCCCGAGGAGCTCATCACGCTCGTGACGCAGGTGCTCGAGGGCAACATGCGCGAGATCGTCGGCTCCGTCGGCTTAAAGGAAATGGTGCAGGATCGTCAGGGCGTTGCGCGCAAGATCACGGAAAACGTCGTGCCGGATATGCGCAAGCTCGGACTCGAGGTCGTGAACTTCAACATCCAGAACTTCAAGGATGCCGCCGGAACCATCGAGAACATGGGTATCGACAACGTCGAGCAGATCCGCAAGAACGCGCAGATTGCGAAGGCGAACGCCCAGCGCGACATCGCCATCGCCACCTCCAACGCGGAGGCGGAGGCCAACGAGGTCAAGGTGCAGGCCGAGAAGATGATCGCCGAGCAGAATGCCGCTCTGGCCATTCAGCAGGCCGAAATGCGCGTGAAGGCCGATACCAAGAAGGCCGAGGCCGATGCCGCCTATGAAATCCAGCAGGAGACGCAGCGCAAGACGATCGAGGTCACGCAGGTCAACGCCGACATCGCCCGCCGCGAGAAGGAAGCGGAGCTTGCAGAGAAGGAAATCGCGCTGCAGGAGCGCAAGCTCGATGCCGAGGTGCGCAAGCAGGCGGATGCCATGAAGTATAAGGCCGAGAAGGAAGCCGAAGCGGAGCTCATCCGCCGTCAGCGCGAAGCGGAGGCCAAGGCCTACGAGGCGATCAAGGAGGCCGAGGCGCGTAAGGCCGAAGCGGAGGCCGTCCGCTTTGCCATGGAGCAGGAGGCCGAGGGTATCCGCGCCAAGGGACTTGCCGAAGCGGAGGCCATTGAGAAGAAGGCCGAGGCGCAGCGCAAGATGGGCGAGGCCTCCGTGCTGGAGATGTACCTGAATGCCCTGCCCGAGGTCGTGCGCAATGCGGCGCAGCCGCTGGCGCAGACGGACAGAATCGTCATGTACGGAGACGGAAACTCCACGAGACTGGTGCGCGATGTCATGACGAGCGCGGGTCAGGTCATCGACGGCATCCGCGAATCCACGGGTCTGGATCTCTCCGCGCTCCTCGCCGGTGTCGTCGGCGGAAGGATCGCGTCGCAGTCCGAGTCCCCCGCGGAGACCGTGCCTGCTTCGTCAGCCCCGTCCGGGGAAGCAGCCGCACCTGAGGCGCGGTCCTCCGGGAGCACGGAGCCGACCGTGTAAGGAAAATAAATCCGTCGGAGTAAAGGAAAAGAGCCGTACCCCAAATGCTTTTTTTGGGGTACGGCTCTTATGTCATGCGGTATCACTTCAAAAATGGGACATGCGCCGGGAGGGGGGAGCGTTACTCCAGCGTGGGCACGTCCAGCTCGACGTCGCTTAAGGGGTAGGAGCAGCAGGGATGGATCCAGCCGAATTTCAGATCGGCCTCGCGGCGTCCCTCTGCGTCCTTGGGCGTGAAGATATCTCCGGAGAGGAGCAGGGAGTGGCACCATCCGCATTCGCCGCTGCGGCAGTGCGAGGGCGCATGAATTCCGGCCTGCTCCAGCGCGGACAGCAGCGTCTGATCCGCACGGCAGGGGACGGTCTGCTTATTTCCGCGGATGCTGACCGTAATCCGGTAGCTCTTTCCGATATGCTCCGCGGGGTAGGACGGGTCGCGCTCGGGCTTGCCGTACTCGCCCGCAAGCTCCTGGCGCACGCGGCGGCGGGGCAGTCCCAGCGCGGCGATCTGACCCTGCGCAAAGTCGTACATGGCGCGCGGACCGCACAGGAAGAGCGAGTAATCCTCATCCCCCGCGTACTTCCGCACGAGATCCGCCGTGATGAAGCCGTGCTCGCAGCCCTCCTTCGTCTCGTCGGAGAGGACATGCACCACGCGGACGCGTCCGGAGGAGCGCGCGGCAATGGCTTCGAGCTCATCGCGCAGCAGGATCACATCCGAGGTGCGGCTGCCGTAGAGGATGGTCAGCCGGAAATCCTCGATGCCGTCCGCGATGGCGGAGGCCATGGAGAAGAAGGGCGTGATGCCGCTGCCGCCGGCCATGGCGATGACGTGACGTGCATCGCGCAGACGCTGGTAGTAGAATTCCCCCAGAGGGCCGGAGATGGTGAGCGCATCGCCCACCTTCCAGGTGTCGAGGATGTACTTCGACAGGGAGCCTGAATTGTTGCGGCGCACGGTCAGCGTATAGCTGCCCTTCAGCGCGTCCTTGGGGCCGGAGCGGATGGAGTAGGGCATGGACAGCCGCGCCTTCCCGATGGCAAGATCGACGCTTACGTACTGTCCTGCGCGGAAGTACGCAAGCTCCTTGGTGCCGCGGGAGGCATCGGGCGTGAGTACGTAGCTCTTCGCGTCCGCATGCTCCGTGATTTTCGCAATTTTCACGAACTGATGAGCCGGATGGAGCTTGGCCGCCAGAACATTCGCGTTAAAGATCGACTGCGGCATATGATCGTCCGCCTCGGCGATCTTGGCCTCACGCACCTTGACCTCACCCAGAAAGGCGCCTACGCCGAGTCCCTTGAGGGCAGATTTGTCATAATTGTATTTTGCCATCGTTACTTACCCTCCTTCATGTTGAGAAGCGTATAGCGCGCCTGCTCCGCGCCGGAGAGAATGGCCTGCGAGTAGCCGTCCATCTGCGTGCCGTGACCGCCGCAGAAGCGCAGACCCT
>CAVGLF010000084.1:0-2825 GCA_963630045.1 Butyricicoccaceae bacterium
CGCGGAGCGTCCCCTCTGCCAAGTAGTAGGCTGCGTCGGGCGATCCTTGAGGCACCGAAGTTTTCCTATAGCAGGAAAACTTCGTAAGGATACAGTACGCAGTCTCCGGCGAAGAAAAAATCCAAAGCGGGGAGCGCCCCTTGCCAAGTATGAGCCTGCGTCGGGCACTTCTTGAGGCACGAAGTTTTCCTATAGCAGGAAAACTTCGTAAGGATACAGCACGGCAGTCCCGGCGACAGGAAGAGCAGTACGAGCGTGGGCTCAAAGCATAAGAAAAAGCTGAAATTTCCCCCTTTAAAAGGAGGAAATTTCAGCTCATGAGACTTCCGGTGCAGTAAGAAAGAAGAGACAGGCGCGTCAGCTCTCTTTTGCGGGTACGGAGCCCTCGGCCAGAGGAAACCCGGCAACGCTGGATACGGGGAGCGAGAAGACGATGGAGCCCGCCGGGGAGGACGGCCCTGCCGTTGCAAGAATGGAGGACATGATCGCCGCCTTCTTCGCCGCTGTCGCCACAATCAGAACGATCTCCTTCTCATTGACGATGGAGACCTTGAAGAATTTCTCCGCACGCTCGGAATTCGCACCCTTGGCGTGCAGAATCGTACCGCCGCGCGCTCCCGCGGCTCTCGCCGCTTCCATGACCTCCTCCGTGTGCCCGACATTCGCTACGGCGAGAATCATCTCGTAATCGAAGCTGAGCTCCGGCGCCTTCGACTTGTGTCCTCCGAGATACTGCAAGGTCTTCCCTCCTCCTACGCTTTTGACCGGTATCGACATCAGAATTCCGTTGCCCGGAGCATCGATGTACAGCCGTCTTCTGTGCTCCGCTGTCAGCTGCGACAGCTGGTCGTCATCCGCAATGCACATGACCACGCGCTTGTCCGACGAGTCCAACCCCAGAAGCTCCAGCATGCCGGGTGTCGCCGTGCCGTGACCGTACAGCGTCAGCACCACCGGAAGCTCCAGCCTTTTGCAGATGTCCGCTAAAATCCGCTGTCCGTTCGGATTGATGATGGAAATCACGTAATTCATAGTTCCGGCTCACCCCCAAAGCTCGATGATATCCTGATCGCCGTAGACCTCTTCGGGTACCTCGACCGCGGCGGCCTTTCTGTCGTGACGGACGTAGAGCACGCCCAGAACCTGAATGGAAATCAGCGGCATCATGGCGACCATCGCCACAAGGCCGAAGGCATCGCGCAGGATGTTCCCGCCGACCGCTCCGCTGACGCCCATGACAAACTGCAGCATGAACGTCGCCGTCATGGGACCCGACGCCACGCCGCCGGAGTCGAACGCGATGGCCGTGAACATATCCGGCACGAAGAAGGTCAGCACCAGCGCCAGCACATAGCCCGGCACCAGAAACCACAGGATTGAAATGCCCGTCAGCACGCGCAGCATGGACATGCCCATGGCCAGCGCGATGGCGATGGACAGCGCGATCTTAATCGCCGTGCCCGGAATCGCGCCGGAGCTGACCTCCTCGATCTGCTTCTGCAGGACGTAGACCGCAGGCTCCGCCTCGATGATGAACCATCCCAGAAGCATCGCCAGCGGAATCAGCAGGGCGCGTGTCCACCCCGTCGCCAGCTCGCTGCCCAGCACCGTGCCCAGGGAGGAAAAGCCGACGTTGACACCCGTGAGGAACAGCACCAGCCCCACGTAGGTCGTGAGGATACCCACGCTGATTTTCAGGAAATCATGCGCGGAAAGACGGAAGGAAAATACCTGAAAGAGCAGAAAGATGCCCGCAATCGGCGCCAGCGCCTTCGCCATCTCCAGCATACAGACGCGCGCCTGTGCCAGATAGGACTGCCCGAGCGCAGCCGTATCCGTCCAGCTCTGAGCCGACACCTCCGCCGCGGCGGAGCTGCCCCGATAGAAGAAGCCCAGAAGCATGACGGCGATGATCGGCCCGATGGAGCAGAGCGCGACGAAGCCGAAGCTGTCGGACTCGGCGGCTCTGTCGCTTCGGATCTTCGCGACACCGACGCCAAGCGCCAGAATGAAGGGCACCGTCATCGGTCCCGTCGTCACGCCGCCGGAGTCGAATGCCACGCTCAGGAAGTTCGAATCCGTAAATGCGGCGAGGATGAATACCAGCGCGTAGAAGCCCAGAAGCAGCCAGCGCAGCTTCCAGCCGAAAAGCACGCGCAGCATGCAGACCGCAAGAAAGAGTCCCACACCCGCGCCCACCGTGAAGAGAAGCGCCCGGTTATCGATATGGGGCACCGTCTCCGCCAGCACCTGCAGATCAGGCTCCGCGATGGTGATGGCGAAACCCAGCACAAAGCTCACGATCAGAATCAGCCACAGCTTCCTCGATTTCGTCAGAGCCGAGCCGATCTTCGTCCCGATCGGCGTCATGGAGGTCTCCGCTCCGACCGTGAACAGTCCCATTCCGATGATGATGCACAGCGCTCCGTACAGAAACGACAGCATCAGATCCGTCCCGACGGGCGCTATTGTCAGCGTCAGCGCCAGCACGATCAGCAGAATCGGCAGCACCGATACGGCGGACTCCCGTATCTTGCCCAGAATCAGCGTACGATTTCTTTCCCATCTCTCCCTGTTGATATCGCCACCCTCTTTCTCTTTAAATAATTCCGATAAGCTCGGCCTTTTCTCTATTATACGCGATTATTTTCTTTCGTTCAAGGCAAACTTCGGCAAATTACCCTTCGCAGTTTTCACAAAGATATACAAATTTCGCGTCGTCGATTCTATCTTTTTTGTTCGTTCCTTTAAGAATCCGGCTTTGCCGTGCGGCGGCACGCATGACTTTTTACAAAAGCCGAATGTATCATTTTGCCCGTGACTGC
>CAVGLF010000084.1:2835-9519 GCA_963630045.1 Butyricicoccaceae bacterium
TTTTTTGGGAAAAAAAGAGCCCCGGGGGCATTGTTTTTTCTTTGCGCACAGCGAAGAGCCCTTCTGCGCGCAAAAGAAAAATGCCGAAAAAAAGGGGGAACTCCTCCCTTCAAAATTGAAGCCGGCCCGGGGCTTTCTTTTTTGATGAGAGGGGTTCCCTTTTTTCGTTTTGCGGATGCTGCTGCTTATCTGCGGGGGATTCGGAGGAGCGCTGCAGCTTACTCTCTCAGCCGCGCTGACGGGGACGGCGGCTGCCGCTGCGGCGGTCGTTCTGATGCTTTAAGTCCGACATGCGGCTGTTGGAGTCCGCCATGAAGGTTTTCAGCTTATCCTCAAACTCCTCCTGCGGCGTCATGGGCGCACGGGGGGCGGCGGGAGCCGTTCGCACGGGCTGACTCGGACGCGCCGGCGCGGGCTCGGGCGGCAGTGCCTTCTTGATCGACAGATTGATTCTGCCGCGATCATCGATCGAGATGATTTTGACGCGCACCGTCTGGCCGACCGTCAGGTGCTCATGGATGTCGGACACGAAGGTGTTCGCAATTTCGGAGATATGCACCAGCCCCGATGTCCCCTCGCCTATGGATACGAATGCTCCGAATTTGGTAATGCCTGTGACGCGCCCTTCGACGATTTCTCCCAAACCGTATTCCATGCTCGCCTGTTTACTCCTTTTTTTATAAGTGCATCATTTGCCCGTGATATCGATAAAGACCCGCTCTCCGGGCAGAGCGTAGCCCAGCTTTTCCCTGGCGACGGACGCGATCTCCTCGTCGTCCGGCTCGTCTCCGATGGTCTCTTCCATGCGCTGATTTTCGAGCTTCTGCTCGGTGATCTGCTCCTGCAGGGTCTCGTATTCCTCCCGCTTGGAGCTGATCTTGTTCTCCTGCGTCGCGAAATTGATGACGGCATACAGGATGAAGAGCAGAAGCATCGATTGAATGAAAATCCTGACCGGCAATCGGCTCATGCTGCCTTCCCCTTCCCGCAGTTATTGCTGCGCAATCTCCCGGTAGAGCGCCGACGCCGCTTCCTTGGTCGTATGCTCCGCTATGTCCGTAACCTCCACCTTCAGCGTACGCTGTCCGAAGGTGATTTCGATGATGTCCCCGAGCTTCACCTGATACGAGGGCTTGGCCTCGCGTCCGTTGACCAGCACGCGCTCGTTGTCGCAGGCGCTGTTGGCCACGGTGCGCCGCTTGATCAGCCGGGATACCTTCAGATATTTATCCAGTCTCATGCCTTGCTCGCTTCCTGTCTCGCCACGTCCTCGATGAAGGCATCCGTTGCACGCTCCAGCGCGCGCTCGGGATCCACGCCGCGCTCCCGTGCCTCGCGCACGAGTGCGAAGAGCTTTTCTCCGATCTCGTTGTCCGGATCGTGATACTCCACGGCGTATCCGGCCTTGCCCGCCTTCTTCTGCACCTTTTCCGTACGCATGAGCGCGGGAAGGCTGCGCGCCACGGCGGTAAGCGTGTCCGTCGTCGTCTTCTGAGCCTTTTCCTTCTTCTTGATCTCGTCCCAGTTGGCCAGCACCTCGGCGGAGTCCGCGACCTGCACGTCGCCGAAGATGTGAGGATGACGCAGAATCAGCTTTTTGCAGACGCCGTCGGCGACGTCGTCGATGTTGAAGCCGCCCTTTTCCTCCTCCATGCGGGCATGGAAGACGACCTGCAGCAGCACATCTCCCAGCTCCTCGCAGAGCATGTCCATGCGTCCCAGATCGATGGCCTCCGCCGCCTCATAGGCCTCCTCCAGCATATTCTGCCGGATGCTTTCATGTGTCTGCTCCCTGTCCCAGGGGCAGCCGCCCTCGCCGCGCAGGATTTTCATGATCTCCACGAGATCCTCCGTGCGGTAGTGCTCCTTCTGCTTATAATCTATCATACTTTCCGTCCCTTCGCAAGTGTTATTTATCGTAATTTCAGGATTTTCGCGATCTTTTTGCCGTGCGGCAGCATGAGGATGTCCTCACGCACGAATCCGCGGAGTGCCAGCATCGCGCCGAAGTAGACGAGCATGCACAGCAGTATCTCGACGATGACGCCCGGACGCGCACCCAGAACGCCCTCCAGCACGGGATAGGTCACGGCGGCGAACAGACCCATGAGAAGCGCCGATGCCGCAGGCTTCCACAGAAGGTACCACTTTTTCGGCCCGATCTCGGTCTTGCGGTACAGGAAGATGATGTTTAAGACGGCAATCGTCGCGTAGCAGGCGATCGTGCCGATCGGTGCGCCGTGGATGTTGATTGCGGGGATGCCGATGAGGGTGTAGTTCGTAGCGATCTTCACAACGCCGCCCGCAATCATGGAGATGACGGGAAGCCGCTCGCGTCCCGCAGCCTGCATGAGCGCGTTCGTCAGCGACACCGTCGAGACGCACAGGAACGCCAGCGCCAGGGGCTTCAGCAGAGGCGCCGCAAAGTCCACGTCGCTTGTGAACAGCAGGTTTAAAAGAGGCCACGCCAGCACGAAGAGTCCCACGGCACAGGGAAAGGCCAGCATGCCCGTCAGACGGACGGCGGACTCCGTATTCATCTGCGCCTTGTCAAAGTCGCGGCTGCCGTAGGCCTCCGCGATGGCGGGAATCAGGCTGACCGTGATGCCGACGATCAGCGTCTGCGGCATCGTCATCAGTGCAACGGACATGCTGGAGTACGCTCCGTACATGGAGACCGTGACCTCCTTGGCGTATCCGATGGACTGAAGACGGCGCATGACGACGAAGTTGTCGACGAGATTCGTCAGCGACATGACCGCCGCGCCGATGGTGATCGGAACGGCAATGACGACGAGCTTTCTGAGAAGCGCTCCGTTCCCCGCGGAGCCCTCCGGACGTCCGACCGGACGCACCGAGCGGCTGCGCAGGATCATGTAGACGGAGCCCAGCACCGTGCCGAGCGTCACGCCCAGAATCGCGCCCGCCGAGGCCATCTCCACGCCCAGTCCCCGCCTCAGCGCAAGGATCGCAAAGCCGTAGCCGAAGATGAGCTTCGACAGCGCCTCGATGAGCTGGGACATGGCCGTCGGCACCATGTTGTGCAGTCCCTGGCAGTATCCGCGGTACACGCTCATCAGTGCGACGAAGAAGACCGCCGGAGCCAGCGCAATCAGCGACCAGTACGCATCCGGGTTGCCCTGGTACTCCAGAAGGGGCCGCGCGAAGATCACGGTCACCGCCGTGGACACCGCACCGATGCCGAGGAAGAGCCCGAAGCTCACGCGGAAGATGCGGTCAACCTCCTGCTCGCGTCCCTGTGCGCTGGCCTCCGCGACCATTCTCGAGACCGCGACGGGCAGTCCCGCCGTCGAGATGACCACCAGCGCCGAATAGATGTTGTACGCTCCGTAGAACATGCCGATGCCCTCGGAGCCGATGAGGTTCTTTAACGGAATCTTGAAGAACGCGCCGATGACCTTCACGATGATGTTGGCAATCGCCATGATCAGGGCGCCCTCAAGGAAGTTCTGCTTCTGACTTCTGCTCATGATGCCTTTATTCTCCAAAAAAACATTTCCCGCCGTCCCCCTCCCCCCGGATTGCACTGCACCGAGAGAGGGGGGTATTTGCCGCTTCGCGGCAAAAGAGGGCGTTTTATTCTCCGAACGTCTCCTTCGTATATTCACGCAGCTCCCGCATGCAGCGCTCCGCGTCGATTCCGGGGAACTCGCCGTTTTCATAGAGGATGCGTCCGGCCGACATCGTCAGCTCCACATCCTCGCCCGTCGCGGCGTACACCAGATGGGACAGCGTATCGTAGCAGGGGGAAAGGCGGGGCGTGTCGAAGTTCAGAAGCGCGAGATCCGCATCATACCCGGGCTCGATGCGTCCGGCGCGATTTTCCCGTCCCATGGCGCGGGCTCCGCCCTCGGTCGCCATCCGCAGCACGCGTCCTGCGGGCAGCGCGGAGGCATCGAGCGTGCGCACCTTGCCCAGAAGCGCCGCGAGCTTCATCTCCGCGAAGAGGTCGTGCCGGTTGTTCGAGGCCACGCCGTCCGTGCCGAGTGCCGTCGTGATGCCCTCCATGGCCTCCACATCCGCGATGCCCGAGGCGAGCTTGCAGTTGCTCGTGGGGTTGTGGACGATGACCGCGTCATGCGCCCGCAGGATCTCCCGGTCCCGGTCGCTGAGGTATACGCAGTGCGCCGCCGTGACGGGGCTGCCGAACACGCCCGCGCGCTCCAGCACCTCCACGGGGCTTGCGCCCCAGCGGGCGATGCAGTCCTCATTCTCCTTTTTCGTCTCGGAGATGTGGACATGCAGCCTCATGCCGTGCTCCTGCGCAAACCGCGCGATCTTTTCCCAGGACTCCGGGTTTGAGGTGTACACCGCATGAAGTCCCGCATCCGCGCGCACGAGCTCGTCGCCCGAGTACTCCTGCTGCAGCTCCAGCGCTTCGCGGAAGGCGTTGTCCGTATCGGGCGCCGCGCCCTCGCCGAACCAGGTGAGCATATTGCAGATATTCGCGTGCAGTCCCGTCTCGCGAGCCGCCCGCGCGATGCCGGAGAGCTTGAAGTAGGCATCGACAATGCCCGTCGTGCCGGAGGCGATGGCCTCCAGCATGCCGAGCCGTGCGCCCAGATAGACGCCGCGCTCACTGAGCTTTGCCTCGGCGGGGAAGATGCGCTCATTCAGCCAGCGGTGCAGCGGCAGATCGTCCGCATATCCGCGCAGCGCGGTCATGGAGATATGGGTATGCGCGTTGATGAGGCCCGGAATGAGCACTCTGCGCGGTCTTTCGATGATCCGTCCCGCGCTTACGTCACGGGGTGCCTTCGTATCCAGATAGACGATTTTCCCGCCGGATACGCCGACCCAGGCGTTTTTGAGCACGCCGCGCTCCCCAAGCGTCACGGCCGTGACGCCGGCAAACAGACAATCCAGTTTCATATGATATACATCCCTTTATTCATGTCAAAAAGAAGGGGACGCTTTCGGGAAGTACCGGATATTTGTCCCCCTTTAAGCGTCCCTTCACTGTTGCGGTATTCTGTTTTGATCCCCTATGCCGCAGCCGGCATGGCACATGCAAAAAACCCAGCGGGAAAAAACTCAGTCCTGCTTTTCCCCGGGCTCGCCGCAGCAGCAGCACACCTCGTCCGTCTCCTTCGCGCAGACTTCCTCGGAGACCACGGGCTCTTCTTCCTCCTGCGCGGGCTCACCGCCGCAGCAGCAGCACACCTCATCCGTCTCCTTCGCGCAGACTTCCTCGGAGACTACAGGCTCCTCTTCCTCCTGCGCGGGCTCACCGGCGCAGCAGCACTCCCCGGACTCAGCCGGCTCCTCTTCCTCTTCAGCCGGCTCCTCGCTGCAGTATCCTTCCGCCGGCTTGAAAGCATCGAGACGCGCGCGGAGCTGGGCGATCTGAGCCTTTCTGGAGTCGATGGCTTCAATCTGAGCCTGAATCGCCTCATTGCAGACCTCGTCTCCGGCATGCATGGCGTAAACGAGCTTGCCGATTTCCTTGCACGCAATGTCGATCTCGGTATTCAGATCGAAAATCTGCAGATTGATGCGGGCCTTCTCCGCCGTATCCGTCGCAAAGCGGCCGGCCGCCTTTCCGTAGGTCAGCGCGCCTTCCTTTACGCGATTGAGCAGTTCACGAACCTTCATATCCATAGTTATGGCAGACTCCTTTCGGCAAATCCATTTATTGGTATCTCATTATACTCCATTTTCGGAGGCTGCGCAAGCCCCAACGTCCAAAAATTGCCGCAATTTGTGTGAATTTTGTGTTGCATCCCCGATGTTTTCGCCCATTCCGGCTTTTCCCCTCCCCCGGGGGGATCTGCCCCTTTGCGGTTTGACATGGATTTTACAAAACCTGACTTTTGCGCTTTACATGCGCAGGGTATGATTACAGCCGCAGGACAAAAAAAGATCAAAACGAAAAAGGAGATCAAAACACCATAAAAAAAGTTCCTGTGCATCGCGCTTGCGTCCCTCATGACGCTCGTCCTCTTCCTCCGCGGCAGCCGCATCCGAAACCGCGTCCTCCGTTACCGGCACCGTTGCCGCCGACGGCTCCACCTCCATGGAAAAGGTCATCGGCGCTCTGGGCGAGTCCTTCATGCAGATGAACTCCGGCGAAAAAATCGCCCGGAATCCCTCGGTCGGCGAATACGCTCTCGATCTCCTGATGATCGCGAAGTACTTCGAGCGCATCGGAGATCACGCCGTGAACATCGCGGAGTGGGTCATCTTCTCCGTCACGGGCATCCACGAATCCCGCTGAAACCAAAGAGGACGCAGACGATATGCCTGCGTCCTCTTTATTCCTCCGTGTCCGGGCGGTATTCCAGGATGTCTCCGGGCTGGCAGTCCAGCGCCCGGCACAGCCTGTCCAGCGTCTCCAGCCGGACGGCGCGCGCGCGTCCGTTCTTTAAAACGGACAGATTCGCCATCGTGATGCCCACACGTCCGGAAAGCTCCGTCAGGCTGATTTTCCGCCGCGCCATCATGACGTCGAGGTTGATCACCACCATATTCGCATCCCCTTAATACTTTCGGTTTATGTAAACTGTCCGTTTCCTGCGGTGCGCGGGGCGCACCCTCTGTATGCCCTTTTTTACACGGTGAAGTCGTTTTCCTCCTTGATCACCCTGGCGCGGTCCACAAGCTCCGACAGGGCAAGGCTTGCCACGACGATGCACAGTCCCAACACGACGATGCAGGCCAGAA